>JAUVRU010000462.1 GCA_030597485.1 Anaerolineae bacterium | reverse complement strand
GCAGAAACCTTTCAGCTCGGTGGAGTTGAGTCGCAGAGTACGTGCCGTCCTGAACAGCTAGAGACACTCACACTTGTCAGCCCCCTATTCCGCTGACCCTATACCTTGGTCGATCAGCCACTCGGCGATGACTTGCGCGGCCAGCTGGTTACCCCGCACATTCCAATGGAAATCGTGTACCGTCCCGTATGGCACTTCGTTCCCCGCCTTGACGTGGTCAACGAAATAAGGTTGCAGATCCAGGACAGCCAGCTGATGAGTTTGCATCATTTCGGCCATAGTCCGATGGGGCAAGGTGGGGTCGACATCGCCCAGATCTGCCTCGTCGACAACAGACAGGTCGGCCAAGTCAGGATTGGCCTCCTTGCTGACGGCTTCACGCGGGGGGACCAGCACGAAAACGATCTCCGCGCCTGTTTCGCTGACCTCCTGAGCCAGACGGGCATAGATATGCACATTCAGCGCATAGGCGTAGTTCAGAACCTCGTCGCCCGTTTTGGTTTTCAGCCAGGGGGCGGCCATAGGTTGATACTTGATGCGCTGTCGCGCCTCGGCGAAAACGGGGTCTACCCTCTGATATACCCTGGAGTGAGCGTAGAGCCAGCTCAGGACGTGGCCAAGCAACCGCTTTCCGGCCGGGCACTCGTCCCAGGTTGGCTGCAGGCCGGGCACCGAAAACCAGGGCCGGGGGTCGAACCGACCGTCACAGATTACAAAGTAAGGCGCATAGCGGTTGATGCCCTCTCGACCGGTGCGGAGCGAATCCGGCAGATTGTCCAACAGATCATTGCCAGGGAACCAGGTTGCGACGACCACATCAGGCTGATAGCGTCTGCCTTCTGAGCGGTAATACATCAGTTCCTGAGCCGGCCCCCAGCCACCCACACCGGCGCTGATGACCTCTACCCGGCGACCAGGAGGCATCCGTGAGTTCAGAACATCTTCCAACACCTGGTGACTGGTTTCCTGTTCATCCACCTGTTCGGCTTCAATGAATGAGTCACCGATCACCAACACCCGGAAGACTCCCTCCGCCTTTTCGAAGGCGGGTTCCCCATCGTGCATCCCACGCGAATTGAGCACCACCTGATGCGTGTGGCCCTCTGTGTCCATCGTCTTCGCCATGTGTGGGATCCCCCGCCAGCCCACCAGCCGGTCACACTCAACGCCAAACCGGCCGTTGGCGGTCTGGTAAGGGGGGTCCAGCAATTGACCGGCGGCCAGTTCGAGCAGGACCACCGCCAAAAAAATGCCCAGAACGACGAGAGCTGTCTTGCCTAAGACATCACGGATACGGGAGTGTTTGATTCGATTCGTGGATTGCATAATGCTATGGCCAGGGGAGAGTGCCATTCTTGCGGTCTGTTCTCGGGTTTCTTCGGGAACAGGCGGGCGTTCAGGGTTGGAGCCAACCGGCGGGGCTTTGCCTGCCCCTTGACGATATCATACCACTGGCAGTGGCGGGGAGCAAGCGTCGGTGCTCAGATTGACCTTGACACCTTGATGCCAGTCTGATATGATTTGATGTGTGTGGAGAGATGTATGTGATACGCAACACCCACACCTTTGAATTCGACCTAACTCAGATTGAGCATTCGGCCCAATGCCTGCGCCAGGCATTTGAGCGGGTGAAGACCGAGCTTCTGGCCTTTGCCGATTTCTTGGACCAGCTGATTCAAGATGAAAGACAGCGATTTGATGAAGCCTCGCCGCCCTACAAACATCCCGGCCTATGCCGAGACCTGTTTGCAAGCGTTGGTCGCTAACGGGTTGAACGACAAGATCTCTCTGGGAGGTGCCTTCGGTTTACTGCATTACCTGGATTATCGCACCACGCATGACGTTGATGCCTGGTGGGATGCGTCAGCAACAAGCCAGGAGAAAGATCAGATCATCCAGACGATCGAAACTGCGCTCAGCCCCTATGGCCAGATTCAGAGACGTGCCTGGGGCGATGTCGTCAGCATGGAACTGGTGCAGACAAACAGAACCGTCTTCAGTTTCCAAATCGCGCAACGCTCCGCTCAGTTACAGCCTTCAGTTTCAGCAACTTGGATTGATGTATCGCTGGATAGCTTTCCGGATTTGGTGGCTGGCAAGATGGTCGCCTTGATTGAGCGCGGTGCGCCACGAGACTTTCGTGACGTCTACGCCTTGTGCCGTGCCAACTTAACGACCCCCAAACAATGCTGGCAGCTATGGCGGCAGCGACAGCAGTTAGCCGGCAGCGACACCGATAGCCACCGGGCCCGTTTAGCTATTGAAACACACCTGACCCGTATTGCACTCCATCGCCCCTTGGACGATATTTCGGACCCGGACCAAAAGGTACAGGCAGAACAAGTGCGAACCTGGTTCATGGAGGGATTCCTTGATGCACTCGTGGATTGATGGGACACTCTATCCTGATGCAGAGATCCCTTCTACCATCAACACCCTGTCAGAACAAGTCGATTTTGTGGCCCGGCTGTGCGCAGCCTGGGACTTTGGGTTACTACCAGCAAAGGAGACAGTAACTGAAATCCGTCGTGCTGCATGGCGGGAAGCCGTGGATCGTTGCCGCTTATTGACATCGCCGGCCTATCACCTTCTGCGCAGTTGGCACAATCTGCCTTCCCTGCCTTACCTGGGACAGCAACTGGCTACTATCCGCGATGATCCCAACCTGGCCTACGTCTAAATGAAGCTGGCAACAACCTGCTCAGGGTTGCCAGGCAGCAGCCACGAGGTGGCTGCCTCATTCCAGTGCGGTGAATGAGATTGCTGCTTTGCCCCATAGGATGGCAACGTGGACGGTTTCGATCAGCCGTCGTCACCCGAATTTGTCAGGCCGGCCCTGCTTCAGGAGCCAGCCGGCCGCCGCATTCGCTGTTTGACCTGCGAGCGGCGATGTGAGATCGTGCCCGGCGAGCTGGGCTGGTGCCGAACCCGACGTCATCAGGACGGCACCCTGCTGACCCTGGTTTACGGCAACCTCTCCTCCCTCTCCGCCAACCCCATCGAGAAGAAACCTTTCTTTCACTTCTGTCCGGGCACCCGGGCAGAAGTGAAAGAAAGGTTTCTTCTCGATGGG
>JAUVRU010000536.1 GCA_030597485.1 Anaerolineae bacterium | reverse complement strand
TGAGAGATGGCTTCGTCTGGAAGAGAACCTAGCTTACGGGCGCGAGTCTTTCCTGCTGGGGCAGAACGGTATGTACGGATGGCCACTCTATTTTCCCATTGCGTTTCTGGTCAAGACACCGCTGCCACTGCTGCTCCTCTGTGGTTGGGCTGCAGGAACGTGGCTAAGGGAGATGGTCAGGACCCGCATGAGGGCAGCCAGCAATCCTTTCTCAGCTGGAAAGAGGTTCGCCCTCTTCCTTTTCCCGGCTGTCTATTGGCTTGCCAGCCTTGCCAGTCGCCTAAATATCGGATATCGACATCTGTTGCCCGTGTTGCCGTTTCTGTATGTGGGAGTGGCAAGCTGTTTGGGGCCACTCCTGGGGCCCGGGCCAGCGAGGAGGCCGCTTGGCCCGTTGGCGACTTCACGCATCAGGCGCAGGATCTCACGCCTGGCTGTGGGTGTGCTGCTCACCTGGACTGCCTTGGGCACGTTGCTGGTCACGCCCCATTATCTGGCTTACTTCAATGAGCTTGCCGGTGGAGTCGACAACGGTTGGCGGTTTCTGGCCGACTCAAATACCGACTGGGGCCAGACCTTCAAAGCGTTGGCCCTGCACCAGGGAGAGAGCGGTCTGGGGTCAGTCAAGCTCTCGGCCTTTACCTTCTACGATCCGGGAGCCTACGGCGTGGTCTATGAGCCCATATCGCCTATGCAGGGCGCCCCGACAGTGCTGCCCCGGCGCCTCAATCCAGCGGCTGGGCTCTACGCCATCAGCGCGACAACACTGGACGGCGTCCCCCTTGCCTATCCAGCGACGTTTGATTGGTTCCGCCATCGGGCGCCGTTTTCGCAAATCGGTCACGTGATGTTCCTCTACGATGTCCAACCACTGCCGGGCACGTGGATTGCTCAATGTAACACACCGGTGGTGCCCCTGACAGCGGACGCTGTGGATGAGGGCCTGGGCGTTCCGGGGTTGCGCCACGTCACCTTTGATTGTGAACAGAGTTTGGTGTTGGCAGGAGGAGGTGCGACGCCCGGTTGGTATGCGCGCGCCATCCCAGAACAGACGCATCTCCAGTGGCCCGACGCCGGCGAGCAGCGTTCGGAACTACTGCCGGAGTGGATTGCGGCGATGCCTTTGGATGGCCTGGCGTTGAGCTATGTCCAACCGCGGAATGGCACGCTGCCGGCCTTTGCTATGTGGGAATGCAATGGGTGCGGCCTACCTGAGCCGGAGAGGATAGTCGAACTGGATGGCGTGGTTACATTCCTGGGTATTTCGGCGCCATCTGTGGCAAAGGCGGGGACAACCGTTGAGGTCATGACGTTCTGGGAGATCGTAACGCCGCCTGACAGGCTGATCTCACTGAAGTTGCACCTGAGTGGGGATGATGGCATCCCAATTGTCGTGGGTGACGGACTCGGATACCCGGTAGAGCAGTGGGAGCCGGGCGACCAACTGGTTCAGCGTCACTTGCTGGCGATAGATGAAACCATGCCAGCCGGCAAGTACACTCTGAGAGCGGGGGCGTACTGGCTCGACAGCCTGGCGCCGCTGGGTACGGAGACTTTGACGTTTCAGCTGCGTGTTGAGTAGAAGAGCACTGCCGCGAAGCCCTGTGGGAGATTGTCCCCTCTGCAGCTTCTTGTCCTGGATTGCGCCGGGCGCATCTAGCTCATGTCGCTCCCAGTCTTGTCGGGCTCAACATCGCTGCGGCAGTTCAGGTAGCAAAGAATTGCTGTCGAGTAGCGCTGGTGGTGCGCAACGCAAGCTCAGGGCCCGGCCCAGACAACGCCATTCGCGGCGTGTCGGGTCGGGCCGGATGGTCACGGTCTACGGCTGCTGCACCGGGTCCGGAATGAGCTCGCGCACGAGGGACGAATCGAGGGTTGTCATCTGACCGGAGCCGACGGCAACCTTCACCAATTCGCTCGCCTCGGTGGTGCAGCTGGTACCGGTCGGCCGGCGGGAGAGGGCAACCAAGGTGACGTGTTGCGAGCTCTCCAGCCCGGTGATCACAGCGTGGTGATGGAGGACGGGGGTGGTGTCCAACGTTGTCATATAGGCTGTCGGGGGGCGGAAGCTTGCGATGAGAGGCAGATACGCTGTGTATGTGTAGGGTGTTGTGGAGGTGACAGGTTCGGATGGGTTCTCGATAGAATACCACACCTGGGTAGATGCTTCCGATGCCGTATCCCATTCGACGGTCAAGGTGCTGCTGACGTAGTTGGTCGTCAAGTTGGAGATGAAGCCCGTGGGCGCCCACGATGAGGGTGCCGGCAGTCGATCATCAGGGAAGGCAATTTCGGTCAGGGACAATGCGTCGAAATATATGTCGTAGTAGTGAGACTGGTCTGAACCTGGCTGCGGAGCAGCATAGACAATCGCCGTTATTTGGTCCCCGAATGCTTCGGCCTGCGCCGTGAAGTGCTCCCAAGTGAAGAGCTGCGTACCCATTGAGGACCAGCTTGTCAGCGCCGGCAGACTCGCAACTGCTCCCGAGCTCTGAGACTTCGTGAGTTGTGTTCCTGTTGGGTCCAGACCGATCCGTGTGTTAGGATGTGCGCCTGTTACCGAGTGGCTTCGCGTCCAACCATCAAGCTGATAGTTGGTACAGGGTATCACGGTGG
>JAUVRU010000388.1 GCA_030597485.1 Anaerolineae bacterium | reverse complement strand
GCATCCAGCGCATTGCAGCACTACTTCGAAGCCCAGACAACGCCGGGCTTGCCGGATTCATGGCCGGGGGCTATAATCAGATAGTCGGCGGTTGGCCGCCGACTTGCGGCAAAACACGACAAAGGATATTCTTGGGTTCATGTTTGACGTTGATGTGATCCGGCAGGACTTTCCCATACTCCACCAGCAGGTAAATGGAAAACCGTTGGTATATCTGGACAGCGCAGCCAGCTCGCAAAAGCCACTGCCCGTCATCCAGGCTATGGACGAGTACTACCGCACGACCCACGCCAACGTCCACCGGGGCATCTACCAGTTGAGCGAGAGGGCTACGGAAGCGTATGAGAATGCGCGCAAGAAAATAGCCCGCTTCATCAATGCCAGAAGCTGGCGGGAGGTGGTTTTCACCCGCAATGCCACTGAGAGTATCAACCTGGTGGCCTATGCATGGGGACGGCATCACGTGAAAGCAGGGGATACGATTCTGCTGACGGAAGTGGAGCACCATGCTAACATCGTTCCCTGGCAGCAGCTGGCGGCTGAAACCGGTGCCAGCGTGGCGTACCTGCCAGTTGACGAACGTGGGTGCTGCGATATGGCGGCTCTGGAGCTCTTGCTCGACAACACAGTGAAGCTGGTAGCGTTCACTCAGATGTCGAACGTGCTGGGCACCATCCTTCCGGCAGAGGAGATCATTGCCAGATCCCATGCGGCCGGAGCTGTGGTGCTGATGGATGGCGCACAGGGTGTACCTCACATGGCGACGGACGTTCAGGCTCTGGATGTGGATTTCCTTGCCATTTCCGGGCACAAGATGCTGGGGCCGACGGGCATTGGCATTCTCTACGGTAAGCGACACATTCTGGAAGAGATGCCGCCTTTTCTGACAGGCGGAGAAATGATCCGCCGGGTGACCAAGGACAGTGCCGAATGGAACGATTTGCCCTGGAAGTTTGAAGCCGGTACCCCGGCGATCGCCGAAGCCATTGGGCTGGGTGTGGCTGTGGACTATTTGAACCGACTGGACATGCACAGCGTCCGCCAACATGAGATTGACCTGATGTCTTACGCGTTACGGCGGCTGAGCCAGGTTGAAGGCATTTGTCTGTATGGCCCTCACGATCCGACGGCGCGCGGCGGAGCCATCGCTTTCAACCTTGGCGACACACACGCCCACGACCTGGCCTCGATCCTTGACCACGAGGGGATTGCCATCAGGGCCGGCCATCATTGCGCTATGCCACTCCACCAGAAGCTGGGTGTACCCGCCACTGCCCGTGCCAGCTTCTATGTCTACAATCAGCCATCGGAGGTCGACCGATTGGCCGAGGTGCTGGAGATGGCCCGCCAACTCCTCGAGGGTTGAGTCCCAATGGATGACTTCTACCGCGAGAACATACTCGACCACTATCGCCACCCGCACAACAAGGGCGAGCTGGCGCAGCCGACCCACACTCACCAAGAAGACAATCCGCTGTGCGGTGATGTGATTCGCATTGACTTGGACGTGAATGAAAACGATGTTATCGACCAGGTGGGTTTCAGTGGCGAAGGGTGTGCTATCAGCCAGGCATCGGCCTCCATGCTGACCGAGATGCTTGAAGGAAAGACTCTCGAGGAAGCCAAGCAGCTGGGCAAGGAGGACATCCTGGCTGCACTGGGCATCGAGTTAGGCCCCGTGCGCCTGAAATGCGCCCTTCTGTCCCTCAAGGTGCTCAAGGGTGCCGTTTATGGGCTGTCCTCCCTGCCCGACGACGAAGATGAAGACTGGTAGTCAGGCGCCTATGGCCAAGTTCATCAAGGTGGCAAAGACAATTGACCTGACCCCTGGCCAAAAGACGTTGGTGGACTACCAGGGCACACCGGTGGGTCTGTTCAACGTTGACGGCGAGTTCTTTGCGATTGAAGACGTTTGCACCCACGACGGGGGTGCGCTGGTGGAAGGGGAGTTGCACGGCGATGTGATCGTCTGCCCGCGACACGGTGCTCGCTTCGATGTCAAGACGGGCGCTGTTCGAACCCTGCCAGCTCATGGGCCCGTTCCGGTGTACCAGGTACGGGTTGAAGGCGATGACATTCTCATCGCTCCCAAATGAACGTCGAACAGCTTGACCCATAGGCCTGAAGTCTCCCGGCGACTGACCCACACAGACGGATTCCGGGAGACCTATGCGGCGATTGATCTACCTGTCTGTGAGCCGTAGGGAAGATGGACTGATATGGGGAGACGAAGTGATGACTGAGGCAAATCAAGTGACGGAAGAGGCTGTCCGCGAAGCGCTACGTCAGGTGGTTGATCCAGAACTCCACCTGGATGTAGTGTCGCTGGGGATGATCCGCGAGATCGATCTGGACGCTTCGCCGGTTCACATAGGAATGATTCTCACCACGCCTTTCTGCCCGTTCGCGCCGTGGATGCTCGAACAAGTGAAGCAAGTAGCTGAGAAAGCGATAGGCGATCGGGTTCAGGTTGAGATGCTGCTCGAGCAATGGCATCCTGAGATGATGGAGGATCCCAGTTTGTTAGGCTTCTGATGTGGCTGGCTGTTGAGCCGATCGGGCATCCACTCGAGATGGATCATCCCGGAGACAGAGTCCGGTAGACCGGAACCGATGGCATAGAGCCCGGATCCAGACCATCGGCCGTATGCGTTTTTCAACGGATGGGATGAGTCCACTGAAGTAACGACGATCTTGCCGCTACCCGTCCCCTGCCTGCGTCAGGTGCAGGCAGGACCGGCGGCGGTGGGAACATGCTTTTTTCGGCAGAGTCATGGGATAGGTTCCGAATTCTGATCGAAGACAACGACTGGCATCGCCAGAGCGGTGCTGAGCGTTTGGGAGAGGGAGCGCAATGAACAACCATTCCCATATCCTGGTCGTCGGGGCGGCTGCCGTGGATACCAAAGGCCATGCCGATGGCGTCTGGCGGCAGGGTACCAGCAACTCCGGCAATATCCGTACCTGTGTGGGCGGGGGGGCGCGAAATGTGGCCGAAAACCTGGCTCGCCTGGGCGAGACGGCCATCCTGCTGTCGGCGGTAGGCCTGGGTCGGCCGGGCAAGCGGGTGCGCGAGCAGGCAGAAGAGGCCGGCGTGGATGTGTCATACCTGATCGAGACGGCCGATCACCATACTGGTGCCTATGTGGCTGTCTACGACTGCAATGGCACTCTGGTCGTGTCTATCGACGATATGTCTATCATGTCGGCTCTCACTTCGGAGGTCATCTACAATCGGCGTAGCCTTATCCACCATGCCTCCATGGTGGTGGTGGATGCCAATCTGTCGCCGCCGGCTCTCGACACGCTGATGCGAGAGGCGGGCAAACACCAGGTTCTTGTCAGTGCTGATCCCACGTCGGTTTCGCTGGCAGAGCGCCTCAAGCCTCACCTGGGAGACCTGTACATGGTTACTCCTGACATACCAGAGGCCGAGGTCCTTTGCGGGCGGCCGTTGAGCAACTCGCGCAGTGAGGGCACAGCCGCCGCCAAGCAACTTGTTTCCATAGGAGTCCAGGT
>JAUVRU010000266.1 GCA_030597485.1 Anaerolineae bacterium | reverse complement strand
GCACCTGGAAAAGGGGCGGGTGGTCATCTTGGGTGCTGGCACTGGCAATCCCTACTTCACCACTGACACGGCTGCTGCCTTGCGCGCTACGGAGATCGATGCTGAGGTGCTCATCAAGGCCACCAAGGTCGATGGGGTGTACGATGACGATCCAGCCATCAACCCTGATGCTCGCCGCTTCGATCAGATGGACTACATTGATGCCCTCAATCTGGGGGTGAAGGTGCTTGACAGCACGGCCCTTTCCCTCTGTATGGACAATCACATGCCGATTATCGTGCTGGATCTGTGGGAGAACGACAGCGTCCAGCGCGCAGTCCTGGGTGAGACGATTGGTACCATCATTGGCCCGTGACGCCGCTCTGTCTTGACACGCGAAGGAGGTGTGGTCCATGATCAAGCAGGGGCTGACCGAGACTGAAGATCGAATGAAGAAGGCAATCGAGGTGCTCGAGGCTGATCTGCGGGGGATCCGAACCGGTCGTGCCTCGCCCGCTCTGGTGGAACGAGTGCGGGTGGAATACTATGGAACGCCCACCAATCTGGTTGAGTTGGCCTCCATTTCTGCGCCTGAGCCCCAACTGCTGATGATTCGCCCGTGGGATGTCACCTCCCTGAAAGAGATCGAACGTGCGATTCTCCAGTCTGATCTGGGTCTTACCCCCAGCAACGATGGCAAGATCATTCGGCTCACGATCCCGCCCCTGACTGAAGAACGGCGCAAGGAACTGACCAAGGTGGTGGCAAAGCGTGTCGAAGAAGCTCGGGTCGCTGTGCGCAACTGTCGGCGGGATGGTCTTTCCACGCTCAAGGACTTTGAGAAGGAGAAGCTCTTCTCAGAGGATGACTTCTACGTCGGCAAGGACGATCTTCAGAAGCTTACCGACAGGTATATTGAGCTGGTTGATGAGATAGGCGACGCGAAAGAGCAGGAGATCCTGGAGCTATAGTCGAGCTGTGCAAGAAGAACATTCTTTGGAGCGCATTCCCTTTCACGTTGGCATCATCATGGACGGTAACGGACGGTGGGCGCGGCAACGCGGCCTCCCCCGTCTGGCCGGACATCGAGCCGGTGTCGAGAACATCCGCCGTGTGTTGAGGGGAAGTGTCGAGTTAGGCGTTAAGATGCTCACCATCGACGCCGTTTCCACCGAGAACTGGAAGCGTCCAGCAGAGGAGGTGGAGGGGCTTCTCGGCCTTTTTGCGAGAGTGATCGATCGTGAGCTTGACGAGCTGCATGGGGAAGGCGTGCAGCTGCGGCACATCGGACGGCTGGAGGGAGTATCCCAGAGCCTCGCGTCAAAGGTCCGTCGCGCCATTGAACTCACCAAAGAGAACGATCAGCTCATTCTCAACGTGGCCTTCAACTATGGCGGTCGGGCAGAGATCGTCGATGCGGTGCAGCACATTGTCCGCGACCGGGTAGCGGCCGAAGATGTGACCGAAGACCTCATCGGTCAGTACCTTTGCACAGCTGGCTGCCCTGATCCTGACCTCATCATTCGCACCAGTGGCGAGTTCCGCACCAGCAATTTCTTGATTTGGCAGGCGGCCTATGCCGAGTACTACGTGACCCCTACCTTTTGGCCCGATTTCGACAAGGACGAGCTTTTTCAGGCGCTGCGAGCCTACAGCCAACGTGAGCGGCGGTTTGGCGATGCGCGAGCGGGTTGATACTGGACTCTCGTGATGCTCCGCACACGCGTTCTCTCTGCGCTGGTGTTGGCCCCAGTTGTGGGCTTGGCGGTCTGGTTTGGCGGGTGGTGGCTATTTGTCGTCCTCGTGTTCGTAGCGGGAATGGCCGGATTCGAATTCAGCCGCATGATGCACCGGGGAGGCCATTCACCTTCGACGCCATTCGTGCTCCTGATAGTGGGCATATTCCTGCTCGATGCCCAACTCCCCTGGATCGGCATTGCCAGCGTTGGCGTGGTATGGATACTGCTGCTTTCCATATCCTGGCAGTTGTTCCGGCCACGCCTGGCGTCACCGACAGTGGACTGGGCGCTCACCATCGCCGGTGGACTCTATGTGGGATTGCTAACGTCGTACATGATCCGCCTGCGAGCTCTCCCGGATGGTCTGGCGTGGACAGCCTTTGCCCTGCGGGTCACATGGGCCAGTGACTCGGGGGCTTATTTCGTGGGACGCGCCATCGGGCGGCACAAGCTGTGCCGGCGCCTGAGTCCTGGCAAGACGTGGGAGGGCATCGGCGGGGGGCTGCTCGCTGGGCTGCTGGGGGGGGCAGTCGTGGGTGCCTTGTGTATGACGTGGCTGGGTGCCATCGGGCTGTTCCACGGCCTGGTGGCGGGGCTGTTGGTGGCAGTCGTGTGTCCCTTTGGCGATCTGGCTGTCTCCATGATGAAGCGTGCAGTGCACGTGAAGGACTCGGGACATCTCATACCCGGGCACGGCGGGGTACTTGATCGCACTGATAGCCTTATGTTCGTGGCCGTGGTCGTCTACTACTATGCTATCTGGCTGGCCGGCTAGGGCGGGGAGAGAACCCGGACTGCCCTCAGAACGAGACGGAACAACTTCTGCCTGTCTTTCGCCTTCCCAGCCTGTACCACTCCCTGAACCATGATGTCCCGCATCTTCTCAAATCGTCGAACTTGCGCTATAATTGCTGGAGAGGGCAGCCATCCAACATGAGCCAGGCCCATGGTCTGGCGACCAGTCTGCTATAAGGAGGTCTCACGGTGGAACTTGAACCGCGACAGCGGAATCTGCTGATAGTCGGCGCGTTGATGGGTGCCGTATTGGGCGCTGGCACCGCCTGGCTGTTGGTGCAGTCGGTTGAAGAGGACCCCGAGCGGCCGAAGAAACCGCTCAGAGCTGGCGACCTGTTCAGACTCACCTCACAGGTCGCTGGTGTGCTCCGCAACGTCGATGACGTGCGGCAACGGGCGTGAGGCTCAGATTGATAACTTAAGGAAGGTGCATATGTCTTCTGGCCAGAAAACAGAATCTCAGGTAAAGAAAGTGGTGCTGGCCTACTCAGGCGGGCTGGACACCTCGGTCATCGTTCCCTGGCTCAAGAACACGTACGGTTGCCAGGTCATCTGCGTGACTGCGAACCTGGGGCAGGGTGAGGAATTGGAGGGGCTGGAAGAGAAGGCGTTGGCCTCCGGTGCCAGCAGGGTCTACATTGAAGACTTGCGCGAAGAGTTCATCACCGGCTACATCTATCCCACCCTGATGGCGGGGGCGATCTACGAGCGTAAGTACCTGCTGGGCACTTCCTTTGCTCGACCGCTCATTGCGCGCCGCCAGGTGGAGATCGCGGAAGTTGAGGGCGCGGACGCTGTGGCTCACGGATGTACCGGGAAAGGGAATGACCAGGTACGCTTCGAGTTGACCTATCAGGCTCTCAACCCGCGCCTCAGAATCATCGCTCCCTGGCGTGAGTGGCAGATTCGTTCGCGCGAGGACGCGATCGAATATGCTGTGGAGCACACCGTGCCTGTTTCCAGCACTCCGACGAGCATCTACAGCCGCGACGGGAACATCTGGCATCTGAGTCACGAAGGGGGCATGCTGGAAGACCCCTGGCAGGAGCCGGAAGAGGCGATGTATCAGCGAAGCGTGTCGCCAGAGGATGCCCCGGACGAGCCGGAGTACGTGGTGATTGATTTCATTGAGGGTGTGCCCAAGCGGGTGGACGGTGTGGCCATGGGCCCTATCTCATTGTTGGACAGGCTGAACGAGGTGGGCGGTCGCCATGGCATCGGTCGGGTGGACATCGTCGAGAATCGGCTGGTTGGCATGAAGAGCCACGGTGTGTACGAGACGCCCGGAGGTGCTTTGCTCGTCGAGGCCCATCAGGCGCTGGAACAGCTGTGCCTGGACAAGGAGACGTTGCACTACAAACAGCAGATTGCGCTTAGATATGCCGAGCTGGTCTATAACGGTCAATGGTATGTACCGCTGCGTGAGGCACTAGATGCATTTGTGACGGTCACGCAGCGGACTATGACCGGACAGGTACGGCTGAAGCTCTACAAGGGCAACGCCATTCTCGTGGGGCGACGCAGTCCGTACAGTCTATACCGGGAGGATTTCGCCACCTTCGGCGAGGACGATGTGTACAACCAGGCCGACGCGGAAGGTTTCATCAAGCTGTTTGGCCTGCCACTCAAGGTGCACGCCATGCTTGATCTGGAAGGCGCAAGGCGTGGTGTGCACGAAGAACCGGATTACAGCAAGTTCAAGCGAGATTAGGCAACGACCAGGATAGCAAGCGGGTGGCCAGTTCGCCAACTGTGCGCGGACGGTTGTTTGCGGCGTCGGCTGGTCTTGCACACTGCTGAAAGGTATGAGCACAATGACTACGCTGTGGGGCGGTCGCTTCTCGGGCCGCCCCGATGATCTGATGCGCCGGTTTGGCGACTCTATTCAGTTTGACATCCGACTCTGGG
>JAUVRU010000059.1 GCA_030597485.1 Anaerolineae bacterium | reverse complement strand
CCGACGGGACAGCCGGAACAGGCTACAACCCGTTCTACGTATTGAGCGTTCAGTGACTCACCGCTGATCTTCTCCACCCCGTCGAAGATGGTCTCTCGATAGTTGCGGGTAGGGAGTGCCCCCATGGCATTGAGCAAAAGCACGTTGCCGGGGGTACCCAGCGTACGGTACTTGTGGGTCGGGGGATCTTGACAGCGTCTGGCCAGATCAACCGCCAGTGACTCAAGAGCGTTGATATCGGCCACGTGGATAGTGCCAGACCCGCGTACAGCGATGGCTTTCAGGTTCTTGGATCCCATCACGGCACCCAGGCCGGTGCGCCCGGCCATTCGGCTATGATCGTTGGCAATGCAGGCGAAGCGCACCCCCACCTCGCCGGCCGGCCCGATGGACGATACGCTCACCTGGTCCGAGCCCAGTTCCGATTTCAATGTCTGTTCGGTCGCGACGGTACTCAGGCCCGCCAGATGCTGCCCAGGCCGGATCTCGACACGCCCATCGTAGATGAAAAGGAAAGACAGCGTTTCAGCCCGCCCAGTGACAACCAAGGCGTCGTATCCAGCCCGTCGCAGGGTATGGGACCAGAAGCTGCCCGACAGGCTGTCACCCAACATCTCCGTGAGCGGTGACTTGGCAACCACTGCGTGTTTCGCCCCCGTGGCTACCGGCGTTCCGGCAAAGACGCCGGGGGCAAACACCACAACATTGTCCGGCCCCAAGGGATCGGCGCCTGGAGGCAATCGGTCATACAATAGCCGGGTACCCAGCCCCACGCCACCCAGATAGGGCTGGAGGCTGTCTGCCTCGACCCTCTCCACCCAGCTCCGTCTCTCCGTCAAGTCTACATGTAGAATACGCTCAAGATACATACACAGCTACCTGAACCTGTGGCACGCGTTCATCTTGTGGGAATAGCTGAAGGCTACTCCTCTCCCAGCACCTGCTGCGCCTTCTCCATGTCATCCACCTTCAGCACGGCGACAGCATTCTCCGATCCGCCCTTGTTATAGGCATAAGTGTACTCCACGTTCACCCCAGCCCGGGCCAAAGGTCTAATCACCGCCTCCGCCAGACCACCAGGAGCATTGGGTATTTCCGCGCGCAGGACCTCGGTTGTGGCTGCCGTCAGCCCCGCCTGCCGTATCGCTTGCACAGCCGCCTCGACGTCGTCCACGATCACTCGCGCTATGCCGAAGTCAGCCGTATCGGCCACCGACAGGGCTCTCAGGTTGACCTTGCCGTCCGCAAACGCCTCCAGCAAATGGAGCAGTCGACCTGGCCGGTTCTCGAGGAACACTGAGATTTGCGTTTCCTTCATGGCATCTCTCCTTGCACTGTAGCTACACATATCACTGGTCAGCTCACCACTGACCACTTACCGTTGACCGCCTTGACCTCACCGTGAGGACAGGCTGGGCGTTCACCCGTAGGCGTCTCGCCGATCAATGATCCGTTTTGCCTTTCCTTCGCTGCGCTGAATAGACTTCGGCTCCACGAGCTTCACCCGAGCCGAGATGCCCAGCGCATTCTGCAATTCGCTTTGCAGATCCCGTTCCAGCGCTTCCAGCCGTTGGAAATCGTCAGTGAAGACCTCGTCCGAGATCTCGATCCAAATCTCAAGATCATCCAGGGCGTGCCGGCGATCCACAACAATCTGATAGTGGGGCAGTACCCCTTTCACCTGCAAGAGCACCGTCTCGATCTGAGAAGGGAAAATGTTGATACCACGCACAATCAGCATATCGTCCGTCCGACCACTGATCTTCTCCATGCGGGCCAACGTGCGTCCGCAGGCACAGACCGCAGGATTCAGAGACGTAATATCACCGGTACGGTAGCGAATGAGGGGCAAAGCCTCCTTGGTCAAGGTCGTCAAGACCAGTTCGCCCGGCTCACCGTACGGCAGAGGCTCACCCGTCTCAGGTTCAACAATCTCGGGCAGGAAATGGTCCTCAAAGATGTGCAGCCCATCCTGGCACTCGCACTCCACGGCCACGCCTGGGCCGACGATCTCGCACAGTCCGTAGACATCGTGTGCTTTGAGACCTATCTTAGCCTGGATTTCCTCCCGCATGCGGGCTGACCATGGCTCTGCGCCAAACGTGCCTACCCTGAGGTCAGTCTCCCGCAGGTCAACCCCCATCTCCTCGGCCACCTCGGCCAGCCGCAGCGCGTAGGACGGCGTGCAGCACAGCACTGTGCTGCCCATGTCCTTGAGGAACATAATCTGACGCTTTGTCTGCCCCCCGGACATTGGGAGCACCAGGGCACCGATGCGCTCAGCCCCGTAGTGAAACCCGAGTCCGCCAGTGAACAGGCCGTAGCCGTGTGCGTTGTGCACTACGTCACCCTTGGTGACCCCCGCGGCCGTGAGGGTACGGGCCATGACCTCCGCCCATAGATCAATGTCGTGTGCTGTATAGGTCACAACCGTGGCCTTACCCGTGGTACCGCTGGAAGCGTGCAGCCGCACCATGCGCTCAACGGGTACCGCCGCCAGCCCCAGCGGGTAGTTGTCCCGAAGATCATATTTGGTGGTGAAAGGCAGCTCCGGCAAATCCGCAAGCGAGCGGATGGCCCCCGAGGTCAATCCCTTCTCGTGGAAGGCTCGACGGTAGAAGGGAACTTTCTCATACACGGTAGCCACCTGGACCTGCAGGCGTTTCCATTGCAGCTGCTGCAGATCCGTCCGTGACATGGTTTCGTGTTCTCTGTCCCAGATCATAGACTACCCTCCTGACCCTTTCCAGTGATCAGCGATCCGAAGCATACGAAACAAAGACCGACCGGCGATAACCAAAGCATCCTGAGAACTGCCAATCGTCTACCCATATACCTCTCGTCGGTCAATGACCCGCTTGGCCTTGCCTTCACTGCGCTGGATAGACCTGGGCTCCACCAGCTTCACCCGGGCCGAAATGCCTAGCACATTGTGCAGCTCAGTCCGCAGCTCCTGTTGAAGGGCTTCCAGTCGCCCGATCTCATCGGTGAAGATCTCCTCGGAGACTTCGATCCAAACCTCCAGATCATCGAGCGTATGCTGGCGATCGACGACAATCTGGTAGTGCGGTTCAACCCCTTTCACCTGCAACAGCACTGATTCGATCTGGGACGGGAAGACGTTGATCCCTCGCACAATAAGCATATCATCTGTCCGGCCGCTGGTTTTCTCCATGCGCACCAGAGTACGCCCGCAAGCACAGGTCTCCGGATTCAGAGATGTGACATCACCGGTTCGGTAGCGGATGACAGGCATGGCCTCCTTTGTCAAGGTTGTCAGAACCAGTTCACCCCGCTCGCCGTAGGGCAAAGACTCCCCGGTCTCAGGCTCAACAACCTCCGGCAAGAAATGGTCCTCGAAGATGTGCAGCCCGTCCTGATGCTCACACTCCACTGAAACCCCCGGGCCGATGATCTCGCTGAGCCCATAGATGTCATACGCCTTCAGGCCTATCTTGGACTGGATTTCCTCTCGCATGCGATGGGACCACGGCTCCGCGCCAAAGATGCCTATCTTCAATTGCGTGGCCCGCAGGTCAATTCCCATCTCCTCAGCCACCTCTGCCAAATAGAGCGCATAGGATGGTGTGCAGCATAGCACCGTACTGCCCAGATCCTGCAGGAATATGATCTGGCGCTTCGTCTGTCCCCCTGACATAGGGATCACTGTGGCGCCGATCCGTTCAGCCCCTTGGTGAAACCCGAGTCCGCCGGTGAAGAGCCCGTAGCCGTAAGCGTTGTGCACCACGTCGTCCTCGGTGACACCCGTTGCCGCCAGAGTGCGGGCCATAACCTCTGACCAGAGATCAATATCGCCGACAGTATAAGGTACCACTTTGGCTTTGCCCGTAGTGCCGCTGGAAGCATGCAAGCGCACCGTCTGTCTCGGCGGTACGGCAGCCAGGCCCAGCGGATAGTTGTCTCGAATATCCTCTTTGGTGGTGAAAGGCAGCTGTGCCAAATCTGACAGGGAGTGGACAGCCGCAGGAGTCAGTCCCTTCTCCTGAAACGCCTGGCGGTAGAAGGGCACCTTCTCGAGTACTGTGGCCACCTGGGCCTGCAATCGTTGCTGCTGCAGTCGCTGCAGATCGGCCCTAGGCATCGTCTCGTGTTCTATGTCCCAGATCATCGAATACCCTCCATATCCTTCTCAATGGCCAGCGGTCAATGCTCTACAAAGAAGTCGCGATTTCACCACCGAGTGTTCACGTCGTCGGGAGCCTGCCCAAATAGGCACTTCGCACTTGGTCTGAGCTCAGCAGATCCTGTGCCGTGCCTTCGGCCACAATGTGGCCTGTCTCTAAGACGTACCCTCTGTCGGACACCTTCAAAGCTGAATACGCGTCTTGTTCAACCAGCAGCATTGTGATTCCCATCTCCCGCAGACGGCCAAGCAGTGCCAGCAGCTGGGTGACTAGCGCCGGTGCCAGCCCCGTGGATAACTCGTCTACAAGCAGCAAGCGCGGCGAACCCATCAGAGCCCGGCCGAAAGCAAGCATCTGCTGTTCCCCTCCACTGAGGCTGCCCCCCTCCTGCTCCTGACGCTCCTCAAGGACAGGGAAGAGGCCATAGACCATCTCCAAGCGGCAGCGCAGGTCCTCTCGCTTGAGGACACGCCGCACATCTCCTAGCAGATCTCCCCACCGGCTGACATAGTGCACATACGCGCCCAGCAGAAGGTTATCGAGCACGCTCAAGGTGCCGAAGATCTGACGACCTTCGGGCACGAGGCCGACACCCATACGCGCCACCTCTTCTGGCGCCATTCCATTCAGCGTCCGACCCTGGCATACTACCCGTCCCGAAGCGACTGGCAGCACACCTGCGATCGCATATAGAAGGGTAGATTTTCCCGCCCCATTGGACCCCACCAGGGAGACTATCTCACCTTCCTGCACCGTGATAGTGACCTCGCGTAGAGCCAGCACGTTGCCTCGACGCACGGATACGGCCTCTACCTGCAACATCAAGGCGCCTCCTGGCCGAGATATGCCGCAACGACTTTGCGATCCTTGCCCACCTGTTCAGCCGTGCCCTCCGCGATCTTGCGACCGTGATCCAGCACTATGATCCACTCGGCCAACTGCATGACCAAGGCCATGTCGTGCTCAACCAGCAGCACGGTTATCCCCATCTCCTGAATGCGCCGGATCAGAACAACCAGATCCGTTTTTTCCATGGTATTCAATCCGGCCGCCGGTTCATCCAGCAGGAGGAGTCGGGGCTCAGTCGCCAGCGCCCGGGCGACCGCCACCAAGCGCCGCTGTCCGAAGGGCAGGCCGGCCGCCAGCTCGTTGGAATCCATCGCCAGACCCACCAGGTTGAGGTATCTCATCGCCTCCAGGAAGATGCTCTCCTCCTCTCGGCGCTTCGAAGGCAGCTGAAACGCTGACGACAGGATGCCACAACGGCTGCGAGGATGACGTCCCACCATCACGTTTTCGATCTCGGTCATGTTGTCGAAGTGAAGCGCGTTCTGGAAGGTCCTTCCACTCCCTAGCTGCACCCGATCTGGAGCCCGTAGGCCATTGAGATTCTGTCCGGCCAGGCGCACCGCTCCCCGGGTCGGTCCGTATGTGCCGGCCACGACATTGAACAGCGTGGTCTTGCCAGCACCGTTAGGACCGATCAAGGCCGTGATTCGGTGATCTGCCACCTCGAAGCTGACATCGTCCAGTGCGACGATACCGCCAAAGGTCTTTGTCAGGTTTTCGACTTGAAGGATGGCCATCGTATTGATTTCAGCAGACCAACTGTCAGCCCCTCCGGCATAAGGACCATTATGACAACCAGGATGATGCCATACACGATGACGGTATGTTCGCCAGATGCATCAGGGACAACCAACGGCAGGAACTCTCGCAGCACCACAGTCAACAGAATAACAGCGGCGGCTCCAAAAAGCGCACCCCACACACTGGCCAGTCCCCCCACGGCCGCCATGACGACCAACCTCACGGATGCAGTGAAACCGAAAGGCTGTGGGCTGACGAACCGCATATAATGCACATAGAGACTTCCAGCCACGCTGGCGAACACGACGCTCATCACCAGCACCTGGAGTTTGTGGCGGCTCGAGTCGATACCGACGCTGTCTGCTGCCGCTTCACTGCCGTGGATGGCACGCAGGGCGCGCCCAACCCGCGAGTTCACCACATTGAGAGACAACACCAGGAAGACAATAACCACACTCCAGACCAGATAGAAGTACTCCACATCCCCGTCGAAGACGAAGCCCCCCACCGCAAGACGAGGCACGCCGGGGAGGCCAGTTGGGCCGCCAGTGAGCTCACCGAACTCACCAAAGGCCAAGTAGACGATGATGCCCAGCCCCAATGTGGCCACAGCCAGATAGTGCCCACTCAGCCGGAATATGAACAGGCCAATTAGATAGGCCGCACTAGCGGTGACTATAATCCCTATCAGAATGGCCAGCCACGGATTGAGCCCAGACTTCACCGTCAGGATGGCCGACGTATAGGCACCGATGCCATAGAAGGCTGCGTGTCCCAGAGATATCTGCCCCGCGTACCCCAGCAGCAGGCACAGCCCCAGAGTAAGAATGGCGGAGATACCGACGAAGATGCCCGTGCTGATCAAGTACGAGCTCTTGACCCACAGAGGAAGAGTACCCACAACTATGGCCAGCAGCATCAAGGCCGAAGCGTTTGGGCGGCGCCTCCAAAACTGTTGCATGTTCATTTCGTCATTCTCCGGCTCTTCAGCCGCCCCACCACTTGCTCTGAGCGAGCAAAAATCACCGCCAAGAGGACCAAGAATGCGATAGCATCTTTGAGACCGGAGGAGATCAAGCCAGCGCCCAGCGACTCCAGCACCCCCAGCAGCAGCCCGCCAACAACGGCTCCCGGCGCGCTCGTCAGGCCGCCTATGACCGCCGCCACAAACCCCTTCAGTCCCAACATCAGCCCCATATCATAGGTCACTAGCGTCAAGGGTGCGATGACAATCCCCGCAACGGCTCCCAGGGCGGCGCTGAGAGCAAAGGCAAGCAGCGACATCTGAGCAGGGCCAACGCCCATCAGGCTAGCGGCCTGCCGGTTTATGGCACAGGCCCGGAGCGCTTTGCCTAAGAGAGTTCGATCTAAGAGGTAGTAGAGCAACAGCAAGACAAGGCCGGCCGTGCCTACGACCCACAGCCGCTGCCGACTCATCACCGCTCCCAGGATGCTGAACGGTGCACCGCCAGTGAACTCCGGCAGAGAGTATGGCGTGCTCCCCCATACCAGCAAGGCAATGCCCCGGATGGTGATGCTCACGCCTACAGTGATGATGATCAAGGTGACCGCAGAAGCAGATCGGACGGGATTCACCGTCAGGCGTTCGATCAGCATGCCGCTCAACGTGACGGTAAGCACGGAGGCCAGGAAGGCCAACAACAGGGGGACGTGCCAGCTGTAGTAGGTGACCGCAAACATGGCCCCCAGCATGGTATACTCGCCCTGAGCCAGATTGATGACCCCCGTCACGTTATAGATCATGACGATGCCGAGGGCAATCAGCACATAAATGCTGCCCGTGCTGATCCCGGACAGGATTAACTGAAGATAGTCACCTATGCCATAGTTGTGCACAATGTGTTCCCAGGCAAGCCCGTTCAGCTACCACGCAACCAAGGGTTCTCTTCGCTCAGCCACCAGCCTCGCACCGGGGATGGCGCTATGAACTGATCACCGTTGAACCGACGAACAGCGCAATTCGCCACCGCCCATTCAACCGGACAGGCAGTCAACCCTGAGGCTGACAAGCACATTGGCGCCGCTTCGGCCCAGAACCTGATCTCTCTGGCCACCTGACACTGTGGTCATCCAGTTCCAACCGGACGCAGATAACCACAGATGCACGCCAATCCTTCTAGGTTTGTCGTATTCCCATCTGCGCGAATCAGCGAAAATCTGCGTCCCATTTGAAACTGTCAGGCAGCTAGATATCTGAACACTGCTGGCTGAGCGCGTACATACACCTGACTACCACTGATCAGGCGGGCAATACTCCCACTCTCCGTTGACGATGCGGACTGTCACCACAGCATCCGCGCTCAAACCCACGTGGTCGTCGGCAGAGAAGCTGAAGACACCTCCGGTTCCCGCAAAGCCACTCAGGTTCTCGACGGCGTCGCGCACCTGAACCCGCTGTTCCTCAAGAGAGAGGCCGT
>JAUVRU010000017.1 GCA_030597485.1 Anaerolineae bacterium | reverse complement strand
GTCCTTGGCCTTCGCCTGAACCACTCCTTCCCCATCATTGATGGCATCGAATTGGCAATCGAAAAGGAAGCCGTCTGATGCCCCCATTTGGCCCCGTCAAGCGCAGCGGCCTCATCCGTGGCCTATGCGCAAAGCCGGACTCGACGGCCCCTATTCCGGCGGCAAAAATCGGTACACGGTCCGTGGACAACTAGAACTCTTCATCCCGAAGCCCCACAGCGGAGGGGTAGGCCGCGAACTCCTCGCCCCCATCCTCCGCCAAGCCGAGATCACCCGCGACGAGTGGGAGCGTCTCTAGTCCCACTTCCAGACCACTCGCGTGGCTTGGTCGCAACTGAGGATGCTCACTCCACCACGCGGGACGTTTTGATCAGCGCTCCGGGGCAGGCATCAGGCGGATGGCGGTGACTGTCACCCGTGTCGATTCGGGGCGGCGTATCTGGATGAGACTTTCCCCGCCCGGCAGCAGCCAGGCCGGCGTGGTAATGACCGTGGGTTGGCTGTTGATTTGGTGGGTGCTCGGGGGTTCCTCACCCACCTGGACAACCAGAGAGGTGGGCTGGTCAGGGCTGTACACCTCTATCTCCAGGCGCATCGGCTGGGCGACCGGCAGTCGGGCCAGAACGATGGCCGTGGGTGCGGCCATGGCGCGGGCCGGCCCATCGTCCCCCGCCCGGCGGGGCGCCCATCCCTCTCCCAGCACTAGGTATGGGACCGGGGCATCCGTTGTCTCAGGAACTCGAAATACCTTCAGCCAGTCGTCGTCCACCACCACCGGCCATTCCCCGAATACCTCCTCCACCAGGGCCAAGGTCTCCTCCCGGTAGTCGCCGGGGGGCAGGTCCGTCTTGTGGACAACTACGTAGCGCACGTCCAGGTCACCCAACACCGTGGGGGCCAGCGCGTGTGGGTCGCCGCTGTTGATGTCGGGCCCCAGGTAGCGGAACGTCTGGAGCACCGGCGTCCGCCAGGCGGGTGACAGCGGGTTGGTGCGTGACGTGTAGCCGGACACGGTTGGCTTCTGGTGCACCGTCTGGTAGAGCAGGTTGGCGGGACGATCCCAATCCATAGGGATATCCACCAGGGTGAATTCCTCCGGCTCCTCCGCCAGTTGGTAGTGGAAAGGTCGGGTTTCGGGAGCGGACATCGGGTACGGCGCTGCCAGGAATTCCAGGCCGACGACGATCAGGGTCCCCAGCGCCACCAGCCAGATCAGGGTCTGGCCGGCGCCAATGGTGCGCAATCGGCTCAGCAGCCATTCCAGCCCCAGAGCCGCCAGCACCGCCAGGCTGAGCATGACGACCACGTCGAAGCGGCTGACGGAACGCGAGATCCTGAGCAAGGGGATGACGTGGTGCAGCAGGGCGTAGGGTAGGGGAACGGGGCCGATTCCGGCGAAAGTGGTCTCTCCGCCAATGTGAAGCACCGGCCCCAAGGCCAGCAGGCCGAAGATGAGCGCGACCAGTCCCCAGAAACCAGCGCCGCGCCTGTGGGTCAAGAGTGCCACCACGGCCAGCGCCAGCACGCTGTAGCCGGCAAAGACGGTGCGTTCAGAGGTGCTGGCGGTGAAGCGACCTGCCCAGCGACCGGCCAGACCGCCCCACAGGGGGTGGAGTTCGCTGGGGGTGAAGAAAGCCGTCAGATCGGCCGAGAGCCGCTCGGTGCTGCCCTCGGGCGGTACCATGTAGTCGCTGGTCAGCGTCTCCTGCACCATGGGCACCCACAGCGGTGACATGACAACCAGGAAGATGAGACCGGTAACCGCGACCGACAGGGTGGCAGCCAGCCGGCCTCGCCGCCGGGCCAGTGTCCAGAGCCAGTATAGTCCGCTGAACAAGGCCATGTAGAAGGCATAATACCAGTCGCAGATGGCGACCAGAATCAGGAAGAGCGCGGCCAGCAGGGCGTAGCGGAGCAGGCGTGAGATACGGGATGTGAGATGTGGGATGGGGAATGGGGGGCCCGAGAGCTGGATGATGGTGAACAGGGCGAAGAAGGGCAGCCACTGTAGCGAGATGAGCTGCATGTGTCCCAGCAGGTGGGCCATGTGGTATGGCGAGAAGGCAAAAATGACCCCGCCCACAAAAGCAGCCAGGTACACATAGCGGCCCGTCGATGACCGGTCACCGCCTGCCACCGCGCCGGCCGCAGCAGGCCCGTCCCCGGTCGTGGCTGCGCGGCCCCGGCGCATGACGTGCAGCGCCAGCAAGTAGGTACCATAGCCGCCAATGACGAAGCTGAAGACCACCGCCAGGTTGTAGGCGACCAGATTGCCGGCGTTCAGGGTCAAGGGTAGGAAGGTGAGGCCGTTGAAGATGTTCAGAGTGTGAAAAAACAGATGCACGCCGGCCGGGTAATCCACCATGCGGGTGAAGTAGGGATCAGTCCCCTCCACCAGCAGGGCGTGTTTGACCCACCAGATATTCCATACGTTCTGCCAGCCATCAAAGCCGTCGCCAGGTATGGCCTGGGTGAACTGGCCCACCAGAGGGTAGGTCAACAGGAAGGTCACAACCAGGTAACCCAACAGGGCGTAGACGTGGTGACGATATTGGCGCAACGGTCTTACCCCTCGTCCAGACCTCCGGACAGGCGTCCGCCTGCGCCGGCATGTTGGCCCTCAAAGCGTGTGTCTGCGTCGTCCGCGTTCTATTCAGGGAGTGACCGAATGGTCACCCCAAGGTCATCCAGCTTGGGTAATCTGGTGCCGCAGATTCGCCAAACCACCTGCGAGCCGCTCAGTCGCTCCCGTTCGCTGTCGCGAACACGTCAATGACCGGCGGATTGTCGAGATGTTTCTTCACCGTGCACAAATTGGCGGCCTTGACCACCGCCGAGCGGTATTTCTTGGGGAATCCCTGGGGCAGCCGTATCTCGATGTTGATCGTCTCTATCAGGCGAGAGGCCGGGTTGCGGTCCCAGGACTGGATGATCCTGATGTCGTCCACCTCGATTCCCCGTTTCTGGCAGAAACTGAGAACGTAGATGGCACTGCAGGTGCCCAGGGAGGCCAGGAACAGATCGAACGGGGCCGGCGCCGAGCCATCGCCACCATCAGGTACCGATTGATCGGTCTCGATGGTCAATCCGGCGTAGTCGGCGTAGACCTTCTTGCCTCCGGGGAAGCGGATTGTCATTTGCATGTAGAAATGGTCTCCTGTCACGAGTGTTTCTGGCAATAACCACGCGCGGGTGAATATGAACGCCGTGATTGGTCCAGAGCGTCCTATTATACTTCCTGACCGCGTATTGGGGAAGTGCGGGTGGCAGATTGACTTGCAGCACGGTCACAATGGCATATAATAGCAGCAGTGGCATCCGGTCGGTTGCCACTGTGTGTCAGTAGACGGTTGGGCACGGATGAGAGAGAAAAGGTGCAGATGAAACACCGGTTACTGGTTGGAGAGCGGCTCGTCTGGCTGGCGGTGCTGGCCCTTCTGGTTGGCAGCCTGACAGGACCGTCTTGGGCAGCTGCGGCGGGTACTCTGTCAACCGACTTTTCTGCTGAAGTGGCAGCACCAGGACCGGCTACCCCTGACGAGCCTGATGGCTTGGTGTATTTCGTCCAGCGGGACGACAATCTATGGAAATTGGCTGAGAAATACCTGGGCGACGGGAATCGCAGTTGGGAAATCGTGGCCGCCACGAACGCCAGACATGCCCAAGATTCCAGCTTCGCCGTCATCGAGGACCCCAGCCTGATTGCGCCCGGCTCCAAATTATGGATACCGGCGGCTGGTCTTTCCTCCGAAGCATTAGCCACGCCCCTGCTGCCACCCCCGTCGAGTGAGACGCTTGCCGGGGGGCACATCGCCTTCAGCTTCTGGAACGGCGCGCCTGATCGCTGCACTTATGAGATCAACATCATAGACGTGGCAGCTTGCCTGTCCGGTCCCGATGCCTGCCAGGCTGACCGGCGAATCTTCCCCTTGAACAATGTCAGCGAGCCGGCCTTGTCGCCCGCTGGCGATCGGCTGGCTTTCCGGGGATGGGGCCAGCCGCCCAGCGAGGACAGTCCATACGTGGGCTGTGCGCCCGCACTTCCGGTGCGCTACCTGGCCAACACCACGCCCGACGGGACCGACTTGCGTGGCAGTGGCGGCTTCTGGGAAGATGCCCACCCCGACTGGTCACCTGATGGTGGCAGGCTGCTCTTCGACACCTACCGCTATGGCGACGGCATCGTTCGCATACTTCTGATCAGCGCTGATGGGGCTGACGAACAAGATTTGCGCATTGCCGGACAACAGCCATCGTGGGCGCCCGACAACCAGCGTTTCGTCTACCGTGGCTGTGACGCGACCGGGAACCGCTGCGGGCTGTGGCTGGCCGGTGCCCTTGCGCCCAAATCCTGGGAAACAGGCATCAATCTGATGGGGCCGGTGATGGAAGACGCGGAGGCAGCGCATCCCGACTGGTCTCCCGTCTCGGACGAGGTCGTGTATCAGAGCCCGATCCACGGCAGCTGGGATCTGATGGTCGCCAGCGCTGGTACCGGGTCGGATGCGAGCGAGCCGGCCCCTCCCCGCCGGTTGACTGCCGATCCCGGCATCGAGGGTCTGCCGGCGTGGTCGCCTGACGGCCAGTGGATTGCCTTTCTCTCGGACGCTGGCGGGAATTGGGGTATCTGGATCATACGCAGCGACGGAAGCGAACAGCGACATCTGTTCTCCTACGACGGGGGCGGATACACGCTGCCAGTGGCGGCCGAGCCGTATGGGCAGCGTGACTGGATCGACGAGCAGATTTCGTGGGCCAGGTGAGGAATCGGCGAATCGACCTGTGCCAGAGCAGCGCCCATTGATGACAGGTAAGTATTCAGTTCTCAAGCAATGGAACGCTGATTTCGCAGATCTGACGCAGATATGACAAGAAAAGGCGGCGAGAATCAGCGCGCATCTGCGTCGTCTGCGTTCCGTTCAGGGAGTGGCTGAACGGTCAAGTGGTCCATTGGCCTGCTTTCTTGTTTGATGAAATGCTGGAGGAAGGATCGTGACACGAAGATCGATGGGTTGGGTTGCATTAGCGGTGCTGGTCGTGTTCCTGTTGGGCGTGGCGGTTGCCTATGCTCAGGGCGGCCAGGCCACACTTGTCGTGGTGAACTATGTGGGTGGGGACATGATCTTCACCCTGGACGGAACCGCCTACACGGTATCAGGCACGGGCACGGTGCCGGAGGGGGGACAGCTCAGGCTGGCGTTGGACACCGGTCAGCACGAGTTCAGCGCTCACATTCCCGGTGGTCCGGGCAGCAACGGCATGGTGGAGCTGGCACCAGGAGAGACGTATGTGTTGGGAGCCCGCCTGGAGAAATCTCCGGCCGTGCTTTCGCCCGATGGGATCGTGCTGGAGAAGCCCAAGGACCAGCTGGTCCTGTTTGAGGCCAGCCTAACACCGGCCGCTCCGGAGACCCCGACCGAAAGGCCTCCCCTGCAGGCCATACCGGCCGGGCAGGGGGCGTTGGTTCTGGACAACTACATCGGTGAGGCATTGCTGGTGAACATCGGCGACGCACTGTGCACGGTGCCGGCCAACGGGCGAACCCAGGTCAATCTGCCGCCCGGCCAGGTTGGGTATTCAGCCAGCGCGGGAACGTCGAGCATAAATGCCACAATCCAGATCGTGACTGGTGAGTACACCGGCCTGGGGTTCAGTCAAGAGTTGTCCACGGCACCGAACTACAGTCTGGGCAAGCTGGAGCCTACGCCCGTTCCCTTGAAGATCACGGTGATCCGGGTTCCTCTGGGTGATGAACCGGTGGCGGATGTTACATCCGAGCCGATCCCGGAGGCCACGGAGGCCAGGCCAACTGCCGGTGACACGACCAGCCCGGAGGATGGCTTACCCTCCCTGACGGTCATCAACTACGCCGGACAGCCGCTTACGTTCACCATTGACGATGTTGAATACCGGATGGCTGAAGGGGATAGCGAAGTGACCATCGTGCTGACGCCTGGGGAGTCCGCCTACACCGCTGCCACGCCGGGGGCCGCGGCCAACGGTAAGCTGGTGCTGGCGGCCGGGGCCTGGCTGCGGCTGAGCGTGTCCACCAGCCTGCAAGGGGATTGGATCTACACCTACTTTGAATAGTACCCTTCTTCGATGATGTCACACACTCTTGATCGGCTCACCGGTTGGGGCGTGCCGGTAGGAGTGTTTCTGCTGGCGCTGACCAGCCGCCTCCCCGCCTTGGGGAAATTCCTCACGCCCGACGAGTTCCTGTGGGTGGATCGTTCGCGCAACTTCCTGGCAGGATTGCTCAACGCAGCTTACGTGTGCAAATCACCGGTTAACCATACCGGCTTTGAGCAGGCTGTGGGCCTGGCATGCACCTTGCGCACCGGCCACCCTGGCGTGACCACCATGTGGACGGGAAGTCTGGGCATCGTGCTGCGCTACCTGGCAGAAGGGGTGCCGGCTCCACTGTTCGATTTCGTGGTGTCGCTGCAGACGAATCCTCTTGACCGGGCTTTGATCGTGTGGGAACGTCTGCCAACTGTGGTGCTGGTCAGCGTGTGGGTGGCGGCTGTTTGCCTGTTGGTCGGGCGACTGTTCGACAACCGGCTGGTGGCCCTGGTGGTGGGGCTGCTGTTGGCACTGGACCCTTTTCACGTGGCCCTGTCGCGCGTCATTCACCACGATGCACTGGCCACCGCGTGGATGACACCGTCCATGCTAATGGCCCTCATCTACTGGGGTCGGGGACAGTCGCGGCGCTGGTTGGTGGCATCTGGTGTGATGGCAGGTCTGGCCTTTCTCAGCAAGAGCACCAGCCTGTTTCTGAATCCCTTCATCGTCCTGGTAGGTCTTTGGTCGCTGGTTGATCGCCGCCGCCGGGGTGATAGGCTGGACTGGCGATGCGTGATGGCCACGGTGGGCGACGGCTTGCTCTGGTTCGGCCTGGCAGCAGCCACCTTTTTCGTCTGTTGGCCGGCCATGTGGGTCATTCCCCTGGACACGCTGGGCACCGTCTTTACCGTTGGCCTCAAATATGCCGGCGGGGGCCATGCCAAGGGCAACTACTTCCTGGGAACCATATCCCGGGACCCCGGCCCATGCTTCTATCCGGTTATCTGGCTATTGCGCAGCTCACCAGTGGTGTGGGTGGGACTGGCGGCCGTGCTGTACGGCGGGCTGAGTCGTTGGAAAGCGAGCCGGTCACCGGTGCGGCGAATGGTGCTCCGGCCTGATCCCAACACCCGGCGGCTGAGCTGGTCACCCATATTGGGGCTGATGGTGCTGTACATCCTGCTTTTTGTCGTGTTCATCAGTTTTGGCGAAAAGAAGCAAGATCGTTATCTTCTTCCTATCTGGCCGGTGGTTAGCGCGGTGGCCGCTGTGGGGTTGGTTCAACTGTTGAATGAGCGAATCAGCGAGTCAGCGAATCGGCGAATCAAAAAACCCGCCAGGTGGGAGCATTCAACCGCCAGACTAGGGGCTCTGGTCCTTGCCGGCATTTTGATTCTCCAGGGCGCTCTGATTGTCACCAATTACCCATATTACTTCACCTACTACAATCCCCTCCTGGGAGGCATTCGGGGCGCAGAGAAGATGGTGACCATTGGCTGGGGCGAGGGGATGAATCTGGCGGCTGATTACCTCAACCAGAAGCCTGATGCTGAGGGGTTGCGAGTCTCGGCCTGGTATCAGTCCACCTTCGCGCCGTTCTTTGATGGCGAGTCGATCAGCTATTCCAAGGAGAAGGGCAAAGCTCTGGCCGGTGATTACGTCGTATTCTACATCAATCAGCTGCAGCGTCACTTCCCCGATGATGAGTTGCTCCGATACTTCCAGGCTCGCTATCGGGAGGAGACGACCATTCACCTGAAAGGCATAAGCTACGCTGTCATCTATCCTGGTCCCCGCATCCATCACTACGTGGAGGATCGGGTGGACGAGAATCGACGCGTGTACCGGGGCATTGCTGCCTTGCTGGGATGGGATTGGCCGGATGCTGCCGATCCCGATCGTCCGTCCGTGGCTGCCGGGGGTACGGTTCCTTTTCGCCTCTACTGGGAGAATCTGGGCAAGATGCCCGAGGAGCGGTTCTTCTTCCGCCTGGTCGAGCCGGGCGGACACATCCTGGCGGAGGGCACCAGCCAACCAGTGTTGAGCGAGAACGGCGATCCCGCTGCCTGGCGGCAAGGACAGATCATCACCGAGGAGGGGACACTGCCGGTGCCTGCGGCCCTATCCCCTGGCGACTATCAGCTTCAAATCGGTTTCTACACCCAGGCGCCGGCCGTTACCGAGGGTGAGCTCATCTTCGACCTGCCGCCGGGCGAGGATGAAGTGCGGGTGACCTCCCGGGGAAGTTAAGCTGGATGGGCATGGCTCAAGATTCCTCAAGCAATAGCACACTGACTTATGCCAATAGCCGGGATGCTCGGACGGCAGGCTCCCGCCGCTGGTATTATCTCCTGGTCGTCTTCGTGCTGGCGGCCCTCCCTCGCCTATGGCAGCTCGACTACTTCCTGATGGTTGACGAGAACCTGTGGTATCAGCGTTCCGCTCACTTCCTTCAAGGGCTGGTCAACGGCAACCTGGCGCAGACGGTACAGAGCGGCCATCCGGGAGTGACCGCTATGTGGTCAGGGGCCATCGGCTTGCTGTTGCACTATGCCCAGTCCGCGCTGCCGGGCGAGACACTGGTGCAGTTTGCCGCCCGCATGACCACGACGCCCGCCACTCTGGCAACGTTGCAACTGCTGCGTCTGCCCCTCGCCCTGCTTTCGGCGTTGGTGGTGGTGCTGGCGTTCGAACTAGGTCGGCGACTGCTGGGCACCGGCGCGGCGCTGGCCGGCGCGGCGCTGATGGCCTTCGAGCCGCTCTACCTGGCTCATTGCCGTGTGTTGCACCATGACTCACCCGCCGCCGGTTTCTCATTGCTGGCCGTGCTGGGCTGGTTGCTCTATTTGAAAGAGAGACGCCACCGCTACCTGCTGCTGGCAGGACTGGGCATAGGGCTGGCTGTTCTCAGCAAGGTATCCTCGGTCTTTCTGCTGGGCTTTGCCGGGCTGACCCTGCTACCGGTCGCCTGGCGGGAGCGCCGCCAATGGCTGTCCGCGGTGAGAGCGGTGGCTGTGCCATGGCTCAAGCTGGCAGGCATCGTCTGTCTCGTGATGGTCCTGGTGTGGCCGGCTCTGTGGGCGGCGCCAGGTACAACACTGAACACGGTCCTTGGTTTCATCGCACACGAGAAGGGGGCGCACGCCAGCGGCACCTTTTTTATGGGGCAGCCTGTGCCTGATGCTGGCCCTCTGTACTACCCCGTCAGCCTGGCTTTTGCCCTCACCCCCCTCACGCTGGTGGGGCTGGCACTGGCTGTGATCAGCCTAGGCCTGGTGTGGGTTCGCGTTCGCCGCTTCGGGGTTCCGGCAGTGAAGAGCGATCAGCGATGGGCGACGTGGCTGCTGGTGTATGTCATCTTGTTCATCGTCTTCATGTCATTGATCGGCAAGAAACAGGAGCGCTATGTGTTGCCGGCTGTGGTCGTCATTGACATGCTGGCTGGTTGGGGATGGACGAGGATAAGATACCAAATATCAAATGGCAAATACCAAATGGCAAATGTCAAATCCCAGATCGCAGTTCTCAAATGGCCAGCATTGAGTCTGAGTCTCGTGCTGGTCGCCCTGTTGGCGGTGGGTCAGGCTGTGTTTGCCTGGCGGACCGCTCCCTACTATTCTACCTTCTATAATCCGCTGCTGGGGGGGGCGGCACAGGCGCAGAAGGTGACGCTGATCGGCCGGGGTGAGGGGTTGGAACGAGCCGTGCGGTACGTTCAAGATCAATCGGGCGACCAGGTACATCGCGTGTCCTCCTGGTATGGCACTACCGTCACCATTCTCTTTGGCGGAGAGGTGGATGTAAGTGACGTTTCCCATCCGCAGTACCTGTTGCGCAGCGACTACATCATCTTTTACATCAACCAATTGCAGCGGCAGTTACCCAGGGACTCCATCATTCGGTACGTGACCCGAGATGCCCCCCTCTACACGGCCCGGCTGGCGGGCATAGACTACGCCTATGTCTACCAGGGCAAGGCAATCGCCCATCCGGTGGACCCATTTGCGACGCAAAACCGGCTGGTGGGCAGGGCCAATCTGGCAGGCTTTGAAATGCTGGAAGCGCCGGCCGCTGGCGCCCGGGTGCCGGTGCGTCTCTACTGGGTGAACGATGGCATGCGGCCGGGCGACCATTTCTACGTGCGCCTCACCGACACGTTGGGGCAAGATTGGGCCTGGGGACCCTGTAACCCCGATTCGACGTTTGGGGATGCTGCTGTCTGGCAAGATGACGACATCATCGAAAGCCAATGCCAGCTGGTAGTATATCCGGGCACTCCGCCGGGTGAGTATCTGTTGCGCGCCGGTGTCATCGGCGAGGATGGCATGGTCGTCGGCCAGATAGAACTGTCACCGGCGGAGGGCACAGTGGTGGTTGGCCACCCCCCTGCCTTCCCCGAAGGCGAATGGGTGCCGGTTGAGCACCGGGTCGAGGAAGCGCTGAATGATTCGCTGGCTCTGGTCGGCTACGATTACACGCCGGCGGTGCGCAAGCCGGGCGAGTCCGTGCCTCTCACCCTGTACTGGCGGGCGCTGGAGGCCATTGCGGAGGATTACGCGATCGCGGTCACATTGCAGGGCGATGGGCCCGGCCAACACGCGGAATGGATAGACCAGCCGGTCAATGGGCGCTATCCAACTCCTGGCTGGCAGATGGACGAATTGGTGCGTGATCCCTGGACGTTGCACCTGCCTGCCAGCTTGCCCACCGGCGAGTATAATCTGATCGTGACCCTGCTGGACGTCCAGGGCAGCCAGGTGGGTCAGCTGATGCTGTCCTCACTTACCGTGGAAGGGAGGGACCACCTCTTCACCCTGGCCCAGCCGCCGTCCGTGGCGCAGTCGGCCCGGCTAGGGGAAGACATCCGCCTCTTGGGCTATGACTTGGACGGTGGTGTGATCGGCCAGACGTTGGTGCCCGGTCAGGACCTGGCCATTACCATCACCTGGCAGGCAGAGGCCACGCCACAACCGAATTACGTGGTCTTCGTACAGTTGCTGGACGCGGCCAACCAGGTGCAGGCCCAGCATGACGACCAGCCTGGTGACGGAGCGCTCATCACTGCCACGTGGGCGCCGGGTGAGTACGTGGGCGACACACATCGGCTCAGCCTGCCGGCTGATCTGCCTTCTGGTGAGTACCGTCTCATTGTGGGGATGTACCTTCCCGACAGTGGGGAACGGCTGGCAGTGTTTGATGAGGCCGGACAGTCCATTGGTAATGATCTCACTTTGAGCACACCGCTCCACGTGCCCTGATGGGGGAGCAAATGACCGGATCGGGTCGCGCACAACGTGACAGAACGCTCGATGACGGACGGACCGGGCAATGGTGGGGGTTGCCGGTTGCGGTGGCCCTGATTCTCACCCCGCTGGCATTGCTGGCGCATCAATATAAGTTCGTCAACGACGATCAGATCTTGTATATTCCCATTCTCAACCGCCGATTGGACCCATCACTCTATCCCGGCGACTACTTTTTCAACCAGCCGCAAGCCAGCGTTTCTCTCTTTGAGGACCTGTTGGGCTGGCCTGTGCACTGGATGGGATTGGAATGGACTATGTTTCTGGGCTACCTGTTGGCCCAGTTAACAATCCTGCTCTGTGTGTATGTCCTGGCCCTGCGATTGACCGGGCGCAAACCGACGGCATATCTGGCGATGGCGCTCTTCATCTTGCCCGTCAGCGTTGGGGGCACCTTCGTTCGCACCTATGACAACTACCTTAACCCCCGCACACTAACCTTGTCACTCGGCCTGTTGGCACTGGCCGCCCTGTGGCAGCGACGTCCCTGGAGGGCAGCTGTCTTGGTGGCCTTACACTTACTCCTGCATCCCCTTTCTGGGCTGCATACCTGGCTGGTGGCCAATGTGCTGCTGGCGTGGTGGCTCTGGAAAAGGAGCATTCCCGTCAGGGCGTTGATAGGGTCGGCGCTGTTGTTGTGGATCTCGCTGGCACTGCTGGTCTGTAGTTCTGGCGGCGGTGTGGGGTTGTGGCTGGACCCGGCCTGGCGCGACGTGTTGTGGGGGCGAACGCCTTATGTGTTTCTGGCGTCTTGGAAGGCGGCGAACTGGATATCGCTGGCCATCTATGTAATCCTGGGTTTGGTGGGCTGGAGCAGCCGCCCTCGCGACGCGCGCACCACCCAACTTAGCCTGGCTGTCCTAGGCGTGGCATTGGGGGCGACGCTGGTCGTGGGGCTGGGCGTTGACTGGCTGGGGCTGGCTCCCCTGGCGCAGCTGCAAGTGGCCCGCAGCTGGCGGCTGGTCATTGTATTGGGCATCATATTCGGTGCTGATGTCGTGGTAAACCTGTACAGACGAGGTGGACCGGCCAGCTGGTTGGTGGCTGTGTTGCTGGCGACAGCCGTCTACTTCGACCGGGGTAAGGCAGCGTGGCAGCCAGTCCTAGCGGTTCTGCTGGGCGTCATTCTGACCAGCCGGGCCATAGAACGAGTCTGGGGCGCCAGGGGACATCGTTGGGCTGAGGGCGTGCTGGCTGTGGGGGGGCTGGCCGTTCTGCTGCCAGCCGTGTTGGCGGCGTGGTGGTCGCCTCCGCTGCTTGACGTGGGCTGGGGAATGCCGGCGGACGCGTTGTGGCCCGCCCTGCTGGCATATGGCCTGGTGTTGGCATTGAAAGGCATGCGACAGGTGAGGTCCCGTTCTCTGACCGGCTGGGCGGCGACAGGCGTCGGCTGCGTTCTGGTGGTGTTGGCGTTGCTTCCGCTGGCAAATGACTGGCGACAGCGTGATTGGCCCGCCTACTTCAATGGCCGACTGCAACTGCCGACCAATGATGCCTGGATGTCGCCGACGTTTCGTGCCTGGCGGGATGTGCAGCTGTGGGCGGCTGTCCACACACGCCGTGATGCAGTTTTTGTCACCGACCCCGACGAAAAGGGCTTTCGGGTCTTTTCTATGCGCTCTCCCATCGCGGAAGAGAAAGACGGGGCGCCAGCGATGTTCAGTCGGCACTACGCGTTGGAGTGGGATCGGCGTATGCAGGCTCTGGCCGAGGCCGGGTTGGTGGACGTGGACAGGGATACGGAGCTGACAGCCTTGTCGCCGGCGGCGCTGGAGGCCCTGTACCGCGAGTATCCTTTTGACTATGTGGTGGGGCGGAAGCCGCTGACTCTACCGTGGCAACAGGTGTACAGCAACGAGCAGTTTGTGGTGTATGCGCGGCCACCGCGATGAACGCAATGCCTGCTAAGGCGTAGAGGTCATCCGGTAAATCTCGATGCGGCTGGTTCCGCCCGGGCGGGGATAGGTGGCGATCAGCGTGCTATAGGGAGCGTACGGCCCTTGGGTGAAGTCAGGGACGTAGCGGTCTTCTGAGGGGCGGTCCAGCACCACAAAAATGGGGAAGGGTGACTGCTCCAAGTCCTGAAGCAGTGACTGTGGGTCCGCATGTTTGAGGTTGATGGCCTGCAGCAGGATGTTGGGTTGATCCAGATAGTAAACCCAGGCGCCGGCGCGCATTTGACTGGTGGCCCGCTTGACGACGACGATAGTGCCCATCTCATCGGCTCGCTGGCGCAGATCGCCGGCTGCGTCGATCAGCCCGTACCCGGCCGGCCACCCGTCAATGTACTGCCAGCGGTCAATCGGGAGCCAGGCGGCGCGGGGTGGGTCGGTCAACAGGGTGGCGTCGCAGCGGACCGCAGGCAGGCTG
>JAUVRU010000101.1 GCA_030597485.1 Anaerolineae bacterium | reverse complement strand
CTGAGGAGCAGGCGCTGTACTGGGTTGACATTCCCAGCCAGCACATCCATCGATTCTATCCATCCACCGGCAAACACGATTCGTGGGGATTTGACGTGATGGTGACCACGCTGGGTGCGCGAGCCTCGGGCGGCTTCGTTGCCGGCACATCCAAGGGGCTGGCCTTCTGGGAACCGGCAAGCCCGGGCCTTAGTTTCTTCGCCAATCCTGAAGCGGACAAACCATTCAATCGTTTCAACGATGGGGCAGTCGATGCCCAGGGCCGATTCTGGGCCGGCACGATGAACAAGGACGACCCTGAAGTGCCCGATGGCGCGCTCTATCGCGTGGATCCAGACGGATCTGTCCACCAGATGGACACCGGATTTTCCTGCTCCAACGGCGGTGCCTGGAGTCCCGACAGCAAGACAATGTATTTCACCGACACCATGCGCCGGGTGATATGGGCATACGATTTCGATGCCGTTGCTGGTACGATCAGCAATCGGCGCCCGTTTGCACAGGTCCCCGAGGAGGAAGGATACCCAGATGGCCATATCGTCGACAGTGAGGGCTTTCTGTGGACAGCTCTTTGGGGAGGCTGGAAGATCATCAGGTATGACCCCATGGGCAAGATAGACCGCGAAATCCGGCTGCCGGCCCAAAACATCACCAAGTGTGCCTTCGGCGGGGAGAACCTGGACGAGCTGTACATCACCACTGCCTGGGAGACCCTGAGCGATGAAGAGAGGAAAAACCAGCCGCAGGCAGGCGACCTTTTCCGGGTCAAGGTGGACGTCAAAGGGATGACGGCGCCGAAGTTTGCCGGATGAAGCCTGGGGCCGAGCCAACAGGAAGATGAAACGTGGCGTAGACAGATTTGTGGGGCTGGCTGCCCTCTGCCTGGCGGTGGTCGCCCTGGTCCTGATCGCGGGGCCCGGCATTTCTCGTCAGCTGTTCTATCTGACAGGAGAAGAACAGCCACTGCCCCAGGTCTCGGGCACAGTGCAGCTCCTCTTCAACCTGGCGCGTCCCCCCTTACGATTGGCCAACGACGTGCCGGTCGCCCACGCGGGCCTAAACCCCTTCGGCGTTAACACCTTTTTGCAGAACGAGGCTGACCCTCTCAAGCGCCGCCTGGCAATGGAGATGGTGGCCAATGCCGGCTTCCACTGGATTCGCCAGGAATTCCCCTGGGAGGACATCGAAATCCACGGACCGGGTGACACCATGGACCGCCGGCACGACCCGCCGCGTTCCTCCTGGGAGAAATACGATCAGATCGTGGACCTGGCTGAAGCTCACAACATCGAGATCATTGCCCGGCTCAGTAATCCACCCGCGTGGAGCCGGGCCGCAGGCGACGAAGCCGGCACGTTTGCTCCCCCCGACAATCTGGAGACCTACGGCGACTTCGTGGAAGCCGTGGTGCGCCGCTACCAGGGTCGCATTCGCTATTATCAGATTTGGAACGAGCCCAACATTTACCCCGAGTGGGGCGAGCAGCCAGTCGACGCGGCCCAGTATGTGGAACTGCTCAAGGTAGCCTACACCCGGGCCAAGGCGGTAGACCCCGACGTGGTTATCATCGCTGGCGCGTTGGCAGCGACCATTGAATTGGACCGCTACCCCCACGGCCTGACCGATGCCCTCTTCCTGCAACAGCTGTACGACGCCGGCGCAGCGCCCTATTTCGATGTGCTCGCCATGCAGGGATATGGCCTTTGGTCCGGGCCATATGACCGCCGCATGCAGCCGCGCGTGATCAACTTCTCCCGTCCCCGCTACATCCGTGATGTGATGGTGCGCAACGGCGATGCCCAGAAGCCCATATGGCTGTCCGAGATGGCCTGGAACGCCCTACCCTCCGACTCCCCACTGCCGCCCGGCTACGGACGGGTCACACCCGAACAGCAAGCACGCTATGCCGTGCTGGCCTACTACCGGCTGCAATCGGAGTGGCCCTGGTTAGGAGTGGCCAACTATTGGTTCCTCAAGCAGGCCGATGACAGAGAACGCGATCTGAATCCCCAGTACTACTTCCGCCTCCTGGAGCCCGATTTCACCGCTCTGCCCGCCTACCACGCCTTGGGCGACACGGCCAACCTGCCGCCGGTGATGTACCGTGGCTACCACCAGGAGGACCATTGGGCCATTATCTATGATGAGGGATGGCAGACCGTGGATGATGAGCAGGCGGTGCTGGGGAGATACCAGCAGGCGATGGTTGACGGCGCTGGGGCCAGTTTCACGTTCGACGGCAGCAACCTGTGGGTGGTGACACATCGCGGGCCAGAGGGCGGTCAGCTGGAGGTAACAGTGGATGATGGTGTGCCGGTGACCGTCTCGCTCTATGCACCCGAACCCATTTCCCAGGTGCGCGTCCCGTTGGCCCAGGGACTACCGCGAGGCCAGCACCAGGTGCACGTCAACGCTCACTTCGACCTGCAAGCCGGACCCGGACCGGCCATCGACGGGTTCGTCGTCGCCCGCCAGCCGGCCGTCTGGCTGCGGCGCGGGGTGGGCGCAGCTGCGCTCGCCGTGGGCTTGGTGGCGCTGGGCTGGCTGTTTGGCAGCCAACGCAGAATGGGCCTGAGTACATCTATCCACAAACATGGTGATCGGCCGGTCGAACCAGCCCCCCCTAGTTAGATCCGGAGAGAACGCCACGTGTCCAAGGGTTGCACCGTCGATTTGTGTCATACACATAAAAGTCGTAGAGTATACGCACTACGGGGGTCGAGATTGCCCTCAAGAGCGCGGAGAACTTTCAACTACGACGCCAGCACGGCATCACCATCCGGAAGACAGTAGATTGCCTGATCGCCACATTTGTTCTCGAACGCGGTTTTGCGTTGCTGTATAGTGACCGTGATTTCGATCCCTTTGCACTGCACTTTGGGCTAGATGCCGTGCGCTAACATCGAGAACCGACTGGTGGTTCAGCTCAACTTCACCCAGATCGAAGCCTCGACGATAGACAGAACCTCCAACACGAAGGAACTCTATGTCCCGCATGCCACTGTGGTTGATTCGTCGCCTAAGGGCGGTGGCCATCTCGATACACCACTGAAGACTCTTGGAGGTCAACATATGGATACAACACTGCAGAGAATCTACGCCATGACCCAGGCCGACATCGCCGCGGCCAGTAAACACCTGATGGTAGGCGGCGGCACGCCGGGCCCGATTCTGGTTCAAGGCAAGGGAGTACGTGTCGAGGACATTGAGGGCAAAGACTACATTGACTGCACCTCACAGAGCTGGGCCATGTATCTGGGGTTCTCCAACGAGGAGATCATCGACACGATTCATGAGCACTCCAAGCACATGACCCATATCCACCAGGGCTTCAATTCGTTGCCTCGCTTCTATCTGGCCCGCCTGCTGGCCCAGCTGGCCCCACAGGGCCTGGACCGGGTGTCGTTCACGGTGGGTGGCGGGCCAGCCATCGAAGCGGCGATGAAGATCGCGCTTCGCAGCCGGCCCGGCAGCCGGGAGTTTGTCTCGCTGTGGGATGCCTACCACGGCACGATTTTCAGCACAGCCAGCGCGTCGTGGATCGCCACCCAAGCATCCGGCCAGTTTACCGGTCAGCAGAACTTCCTGTCCGCACTACACACGGTGCCCAGAGTCCCCAACCCGTATTGCTACCGATGCTACTTCGGACAGGAGCCCGACAGCTGCGACCTGATGTGCGCTGAGATGCTGCGCCTCACGCTTCAGCGCGGCGTGAATGGCCCGGCCGCCGGCGTGTTGGTGGAACCGATACAGGCCAGCGCGGGCCAGATCATATTCCCCAGACGTTACCTGGTGCGGGTGCGAGAGATCTGCGATGAGTTCGGAGTCCCGCTGATCTATGACGAGGTTCAAACCTACTGCCGCATCGGAGACTGGTTTGCGGCCACCCACTACGGAGTGACTCCGGACGTCATCGTGCTGGGAAAGGGGCTGGGAGCCGGCCTGCCCATTGCGGCCATTATCATCGGTGACCGGATGGAAGGATTCGGCCCCAAGACCGAGGAATTGCACACCTTTGCCAACAACTCATTGGCACAGGTGACGGCCGCCAGGCAAATCGAGGTCATTCAGCGCGATGGTATCCTGGAGAACACACGCCGAATGGGAGAGTATCTGGCAGACGGCCTGCGCCGGCTGCAGGGAGAGTTTCCCGAAATGGGCGACATTCGCGCTGTGGGCCTTCACATTGGCATCGAGTACGTGGAGGATCCGAAGACCAAAGAGCCGGCCGTGGACAAGTGCGTTCAGATCCGAACCGAGGGGATGGAGCTGGGCGCTATCTTCGGCCTGGGCGGGGTGCGCAAGAACGTGCTCAAGGTCAAACCACCCCTGATCCTGCAGCAGCACGAGGCCGACGAAATCCTGGACATTCTGCATCGGGCGATGGAGAAGGTGCTGCGGCCGTAGCCGTCCGAGGAGGCCTGTTTGCCCCTCATCGGCTGGGCGAGACAATCCGGCAACAGCACCACGGATCACAAGCCCGCTCGGTCACAACTGGGAATGCCGGGCACGATGTCATTCATATCTGGAGAGGAGACACCAATCAAGATGATATCAAGCGAACTCTATCGGCGGATTCGGTCCGAGGTCGAGACCATCCCACTAATCGACACACACGAGCACTTGATGAGCGAAGCAACCCGGCTGGCCCAGCCGATTGACCTCTTCTATTGGTTCTCACAGTACGCCTCCAGCGATCTGGTATCGGCCGGGATGTCTGAGGAAACGCTCCAAAAGCTGCACGACTCCCAAATCCCGTTGGACGAGCGATGGGCCGAGTTTGCCCCCTTCTGGGTGTCAGTGCGCACCACTGGTTATGGCCGCACCCTGCTCCTGGCCGCCCGGGACCTGTTCCAGGTTGAGGATATCGCCGAGCATACCTATCGGGTACTCTCAGAGAAGATCGCTGCCTCCAACACCGGGGGCTGGTATCACCACGTGTTGAAGGAACGAGCCAACATCGAGCTGGCCATCGTGGACCCGCTCGAGGACGTGGATCCCACACCGCTGGAAGAAATCGACCGGCGCTTCTTTGCGCCGGTCATCCGCATGAACGATTTTATCATCCCATGCAACCGGCTGGAGATATCCATGTTGGAGCGCAGGACCGGGGTGACCATCCACAGCCTGAACGATTTGCTGAAGGCCATAGATGTCGCCCTGGAAAGGGCGGTGGCAGCCAACGTGGTCGGCGTCAAGGTAGCCACCGCCTACGAGCGCTCGCTGTTCTTCGAGAAGGCGGCCCAGGCCGATGCCGAGCGGGTCTTCAATCGAGTAAACCGCCACCCGGCACGTTACCGTGCGGACTTCGAGATCGGCAAGCACCGGCCGCCCGTTTCCTGGGAGGAAGCCATACCGTTGCACGACTACCTGATGCACCAGGTGATCCAGCGAGCAATCGAGTATCATTTGCCCATCCAGATTCACACCGGTCTGCAGGAGGGCAACGGGAACTTCATTGCTAACTCGAACCCCTTGCACCTGGTCAACCTGCTCACGGAGTATCGTGAAGCCCGATTCGATCTTTTTCACGCCGGCTATCCCTATCAGGGTGAGATGGCAACCCTGGCGAAGAACTTCCCCAACGCCTACGTTGACTTGTGCTGGGTGCACGTCATCTCTCCCTGGGTAGCCCGACAGGCACTCCACGAGTTCATTGAGACCGTGCCGGCAAACAAGATTCTTGGCTTTGGCGGCGATTACAAGTTCGTTGAGGGAGCCTACGCGCATTCACGCATAGCCCGCGATAACGTGGCCGAGGTGTTGACGGAGAAGGTGGAAGCCGGATATCTGACCGAGGACGAGGCTATGGGGTTGGCAGCCAAGCTGCTGCGAGAGAATGCCTTGCAGATCTTCCGCCTGCCGGTCTAGCGCGCCTGTCGACCGGAATCAGGCCGGCGTTTCATCAAGAAACGGCCTGTCCAACGCCAGCTGCACTGCTTCGACCGGCGTGCTGGCCGTGAGGATGGCCTGGACCGGATGCCCCTCTTTGGACAGCTCCCAGGTTCCCAGGCCGACGACAGGGCGGCCCAGCTTGAGGGCGAAAGCGATCTCAGACAAGGTGCCAAACTCGCCACCCACCGCGATGACGGCGTGGGCTGTGCGCACGATGATGACGTCGCGCGCTACGCCCATGCCGGTGACGATGGGGATGTCCACGTAGGGGTTGGCCTCGGCGGCGCTATCGCCGGGCAGCACACCGATGGTCAGACCGCCGGCCGATTTGGCTCCCCGGCAGGCAGCCGCCATAACACCACCCCGGCCGCCGCAGATGAGGATCGCTCCGGCTTTGGCCAACGCGCGCCCGACCGCTTCAGCCATCTCCACCTGGTGGGGACGTCCATTGCAGTCGCTGGCCCCCACCACTGCCACAATCGGGATATGGCGCTCTGTCATGGAGCACTTACCCTGCCTTCAACGGCACGACGGCCTGGGGAGTGTACACCGCGCCCGTGGGCCGCAATTCGCTCTTCATCAGGCTGACGTGGTCAACCACCACCTGTCCGATCAAGTCGACATCTGACTTGACAATCTCATCGCCCATCTCGGCCAGATCGCGACCGCTGGCATGACGTGCAGCCCGGCCAATTGTCAGGTGTGGCTGGAACGGCCTCTCCTCAGGCGGAAAACCCAGGGGCGACAGCGCCGGCCCCACTGCGCGGTGCAGGGCAGCCAGCGCGCCAGTCGGCTCACTCACGCCCACCCATACAATGCGAGGTCGCCTGGGATTGGGAAAGACACCGATTCCCTGCAGGTCAAGAGTGAAACCTGTCTTGCGACGACACCCATCTCGCAGAGCATCAGCGATGGCATCAATTTGACCCGGGGGCACATCGCCCAGGAATTGAAGGGTGAGATGAACCGATTCAGGCCGTGTCCAGCGGACAGTTTGAGGTGGTGCTGCCGACTTCAGATCGCGCTGCAAGGCAGCCAGTGCCACCCTAGCCTGGTCAGGCAGCTCAATGGCCACAAAGCAACGAATACCTGCCATAGCAGCCCTTTGAAGGGGGAGTGGGGCGGCGCCGGGT
>JAUVRU010000437.1 GCA_030597485.1 Anaerolineae bacterium | reverse complement strand
GGGCTGATTCGGGAGCGACCCCCTGGCTGCCGTCCCTGGTGGCAAGTATAACCCAATCCGGTCGGCTCTGCAAGCTCACAGTGACCATAGGACTGCCAGTCCTGCCCTGGCCCTCGCCGGACAAAGAACTTTCCTAATGGTGTTCAGGGTGATCTGTCATAACTGTGTGGTCATGATAGTAACCCATTTGGTGCATTCGATTGTGCAGGGTGCGATGTGCCGATGTCAAAACCAGTTGCATGCGTTTATGGGCTACATCGTCAGCCCGTGTGCCGACGGTGTCCAGATAGCCCAATGCACCTTCAATTTGGTCAAGGATGGTGATGGCATCTGCCGCCGCCATCATTGGCGATCGCCCAACCGTGACCATCACGGGCGTCGAGTGGGCGGCGATGATCTCTGGCTTGTCGGGGTAGTGTCCACGCACCAGCATTGCCAGCCACGAACTCTTGTCTACCCGGACAGACCACTGACCGCGGCCTCCCTGCGGGGGCACCGCGACACTCTCCCGGATTTCCCCATTAACCACTAACTCCACCCGGGACGTCGGCACGGTGACACTGGCGACCTGCCAGGTCACGTCCACTGTGCCACCCCCGGCCGGCATCTCTATGCGGCTTCCCACAGGGTGCCCGTCCACAGCGAAATCGAGCAGAGGGCCGTAGGTCACGAAAGTCTGTCCTCGCTGCACTGCTTCCATCCAGGTATCGTAGGTAAAAGGCTGATTCGGAGCAATGCGGGCGTATGTGCGCACCGTGCCGACTGCCATGTCGGCCGACATTTTGTCCGTGCCGCCCACAGCCGGGACGAGGTAACCACAGTTCAAGTAACGATACCAGTCCGATAGGGAATAGGGGTCGATGCCGCCGTACAGGTTTCGCCACGATGTCATCTCGATTGCATCCACTTCGCCGCTTACAATGCTAGCCGCATGCTCGGCCCGGGGGTTCGGGAAGTGGGGCAGAATGACCAACCCGCCCTGCTTCTTGCATTGCCGCGCCCACTCGGTCAGAAGAATCTCGACGGGATCGCCCAAGGCCGACTCGTCAGGGCCGCCGGTCGTCATTGGCGCGATGATGTTTCCCCGATAGCCCAGCAATGAGATGTGCCCCAGCACGTGCTGGCGGTTCTCAGTGCCCACCCGCACCAGGTACTCGCCGTCCCCCCCTGCTTCCTTGGAACCCCACGTCGTACGACCATCGCAATCACCCACGTTGGTCATTAACTCTCCCCACTGGCTGGCCAGCAGGTTGACCACGTTGACGCCCTCAGCCGACCCTTCCAGCAGGGCTGACATCGGCGAGAGGAAATGGACATGCGTGTCAGCCGTGACCCAGCCCTGCTCGCGCCAGGGCAGTACCTTTTCTATCTCAATGACAATCTCCTGGGTGTCAGGCCTCAGATCGATCGCCGTCCGCACAGGCCGGACTTCGAACCCCTTGGAGACCTCGATGTACACTTTGCCCAATGGCAGATCGATGTTAGTCTCCCCAGGAATATAGGTGGAAGAGTGGTGCCAGTCCGGTTCCTCCCACTCCGAGGTGCGGTGCACGTAGTCTACACTGTAATCCTCGAACCAGGCTGGATTGGGAATGCGGTGGCGGTCAACGGGAGACAGATATTCGCCCCACTCACCGTGAATGTGCAGCTTGACGGGCACGGCCTTTCCGCTGTCCTGCTCAACCACGCGCAACTGGACCCGCTGCGTCGCCGGGGGACAATAGATCAATGGATTCTCCCCGCCCGTGAGCTTGCCAGCCTCAACTGCTGTGACCTGCACTACCGAGATATCCTGGCCGATAGCAAGATGAAAGTGAGCGTCCTCGTGAGCGGTGTACTCAATCAGCAGCTCGTTTTCCGAAATGATTGGCAACTGGTTGTTGTATGTCTCTTCCCAGCGGTCGTTGGGATAAATCGGGCGAGGCGTGCCCGAGATAACCTGGCCCAGGTCGAGTTGAATCTGCTGGAGCAGGCCGCGCTCATCCAGGTCTGGCAGGCTCAGGCACGCCTTGCGGCGCCCGCGCCAGCGCAGGGGGTTTGACGAAGCGTTTCCGGCCGATATCGCCGACACGATGACCAAACCCGACACCGGCTCAAAACGAATGCCGACAATGGCCTTGTCCGGGTCTGGATTTTCCCACGCCCACAGCCAGTTCATCCAGGAGGGAGGAGCCTCGCCGCCATCCAACTGCCTGACGCGCTCTTGGGCGTATCCCCACGGACAGCCCGGCTGCGCGATAGGGGGCACCGGAAAGGGCTTTCGGTGCCCCACCGCCTCGAAGCAGTTCTCACCCCAGATGCGCTCAAAGGTGCCAATCTGATGGCGGCGGCGAATCGCCACCCGTTCCTCCGTACCGTCTTGGTACAGCAGCACGTAATCGGCCGCATGCTCAGCCAGCTGTCCCTCCCCACGCATGGGCGAGATGAATCCGTCGGCATTGGACGTGGCCGGCCGCCGGTCCGATGTATGCACAAAGATGAACCACGGAGCCCTTGTAGGGGCGAACTCAATGGCAACAGCCTCATCGTCGATCGCTACCACGTCCCCAACGTTGTAGGGGATGCCCCAACCGATGCACTTGCCACTCGGCGCGCACTGCAAAGCTTCCGCCATTTCGGCCGAGATGGTAGGCTTTGCCAGATCGGCGAGGGCCACATTGCCCGCAAACGTCAAGGGTGTGAACAACGGTGAACTGGGTCCATCTTGGATGTCTGACACGTTATCATCTCCTCTCATAGGGCACACAGGACTGGCAGTCCTCGGAGGACTGCCAGTCCTGATGTCCGCCCTTCCTCCAGCTGGGGGATTCTACTCCTTCAACGTGATGGGCAGGTAGACATCAACCGTACCTACAACGATGGTGACAGTGGCGATGTTCGAATCAACCGTGCCGTCCTTGACTTTGTACGTGAAGGTGGTGTACGGATCACCGTACTCTCCGGCCAGAGGCACAAAGATGACCCGGTGGCCGCTGTCCGTCACCAGGGCCGGAGTGGTGCTGATCTGCGCACCCCGGCTGCCGTTATCGTATTGATAGAGCATGCCCTTATGCGGCAGGCTGACCACCCAGTACGTGAGGGGGTCGATGCTGTATGGGGCAGACCCGACCAGGGTAACCCATATGTCGTGATCTATGACGCCGGACGCGGATACGTCGCTGGCGGTTGGCGCCCGGTACTCATAAGCGCCGATGTCGCAGTGACTGCCATAGGGCCGGGCCACTCCCCGCTGGTCG
>JAUVRU010000170.1 GCA_030597485.1 Anaerolineae bacterium | reverse complement strand
CGAAGATCGACAGCGTGCGGATGTGGTTGCGGCGACAGAAGTCAGCGACTACGTCTTCGGAGATTGGCAGGTGGACCATCGTCGTATTTCCTTCACAAGCGCAACGAACTTCATATCCAGGAATGTCATGTTATCATCTTTGCCCCGATTCGTAAACTCTGCCAGACCTCGGGGACGTTTGGGACTGCAGTGAGTTCGCTTCTGCCTGGCGAGGGATAGGGCCACGCTGCCACAGAGAGATTGCGTTGTATTGGTATCGGATATACAATAGTCGGCAGTATCCGATACCGATACTGAGGTGTGTCTGATGATTGAACCGCGATTGCTGGACCGGCTGGAGCAGAAGAAAGCACGATTGGATGACCTGCGTCCCCTGCCAGTGGCCGCCGTGCGTCGTCTCCGTGAGCAACTGACCGTCGAATGGATCTACAACGCCAATGCCATTGAGGGCAACACCCTTACCTTGCGCGAGACGGGGCTGATCCTGGAAACTGGCCTAACGGTCGGCGGCAAGAGCCTGCGCGAGCACTTCGAGGTCATCAATCACAGAGAGGCCATTGACTACGTGGAAGCGTTGACCGCCGACGACGAGCCGATCACTCCATTCCACGCGCGCCAGATCCACAAGCTGGTGGTGGCCAACATAGATGACGAGACCGCCGGCCAGTATCGGAACCTGCCGGCCCGCATCGCCGCCAGCGAATACCAACCACCCGACGCGTGGCAGGTCTCCCAGCTGATGGATGACTGGGGCGATTGGCTGAATGGCCCGGCCCTGGCTCTGCACCCCATCGAGCGTGCCGCTTCGGCCCACCACCGTCTGGCTGCCGTCCACTCCTTCATCGACGGCAACGGTCGCACCGCCCGGTTGGTGATGAACCTGCTGCTGATGCGGGATGGCTACCCTCCCACCATCATTTTGTGGGTGAACCGTCGCCAGTACTTCCGCGTTCTGGCCCAAGCCGATGAGGGGAATGTGGCTCCCCTGGTCAACTTCGTCGGTCGGGCGGTGGAGCGCAGTCTGACGATTTACGTGCAGTCCTGCACGCCGCGTGCTGCTCCGCTGGCTCAGGAGGATGAGTGGATTCCGCTGCACCAGGCAGCCCGGGGCACACACTACAGCCAGGAGTATCTGAGTCTGCTGGCTCGCAAGGGTCGATTGGAAGCGATCAAGCGAGGGCGGCTCTGGGTCACGACCCGGCGGGCCGTCGCCGCCTATCAGCGATCGGTGGGGAAGCCTGAGAAGCGGGGTGAGCACACACCGGGAGCGTGACGTGCATCAACTCATGCTTCCAGAGGATAGACCCTTTCGGCCTCGAACAGCTCCCTGGCACTATCTGACGAGGAAGTCTCCGGGAGACTATGCGCCCACCTGGCCGTCGTCGGCGGACCGGCCGGGGCGTGGACGCCAACGCAGCTGCACCACCAGGACCCCGGCCGCTGCCAGTCCCAGCCCCAGCACCTGGCGCCCCGTCAGTTCCTCGCCCAGGAAGAGCCACGCCAGCAGGGCAATCTGGATCAGCATGGTGTTGTTGATGATGCTGGACTCGGTGGCTGACAGGGTGCGCAGGGTGTTGTTCCACAGTGTGAAGGCGAAGGCGCTGTTGACCACCGCCAGCCAGGCTATAATGCCCCAGTTCAGAAGGCTGAGGTGTGGTAGCCCCTGCACGAGGACGCCGCCAAGGAGCAGCGCCAGCGCGCCGATGCCCATACTGACCACGGTCACCGTCATCGGGTCCAGGCTGGGGTCCCGATTCACGTGCCGCCCCAGTATCGATGACAGCGCGTTGGACAGGACACATACGGCGGCGAGAATGAAGCCGGCAGCCTGGGCCGGTGGGACGTCTAGCGGATGGAAGTAGGCCAACGCGCCGCCAAGGAAGAGAACAACGCCCGCCCATTGGATGGGGCTGGGCACCTCGCGCAGCAGGAGAATGCCCAGCAGGGCCACGACCAGGGTGGTGGCGTTCAGCAGCAGGGACACGGTCATGGCCGGCAGGTAGGACAGGGCCCAATACACGGTCCCCTGGGTGACGGCGTAGAACAGCAGTCCAAGTACGGCCAGCCGAGTCCACGTGGCGGCGGACAGGCGGTGTAAGCCGGCCAGTTGCCCACCGCGGATGGCGAAGGGAATCAAGACGACAAAGGCCAACACGTAGCGCAGCCCGGCGAAGGGCAGGGCGGGGATGCCCTTGAGGCCGATCTTGACCAGCACCCACGAGGTTGACCACAGAAAGGTGACAAACAGGGCCTGGAAGACAGCCCGCAGGCGGGGCGACAGGTTCCTCAACATAGCAGCACCTCACAGGAATCAAGAAAGGGTCAGGCAGGCGAAATCTGGCGCCAACCTAACCCCTCCAGGCTTTTATCCTATCAGGTGCTACGCCGTGTTCCGGCTTTTGTGACGCTCGGTCCAGACCTGGCAGCTGCCAGCGGAACCCTAGTCACTCAGGGCAGCAGGGGTATTGTAACCCGGGGATGGTGGGGGGGCAAATTCGATCTCATAGGAGGGCGCATTCCCGACAGGTGGGTGCGTCCAGATCTATCGAGAGGTGCCCCCTCTCTCAAGCCCGATTCATCCCCCTTGCAGCGACAGGGGACTACCGCGGGGGTGGTTCCGTAGATCGGTGAGTTCATCGCCGATCGGGCTGTGGCTTTCGTGCGGGCCCGGCGGGGCGTGGTGGCATCCCGACGACCGCCGCGCGATGAAATCGCCCGGCTATTGAGTTGCGCCCCATGAATGGGGCTGCCGCCGCGCTAGACGGACAGCTGCCCCTTGACGTCCAGCGGCAGGTCATTCAGCACGGCGTTGTTGGGATTGAACAGCAGGTAGTCATCCAATGACAGCCCGAACAGGGCTCCCTCCTTGACGGCAGCATTCAGGTTCCGCGGCCTCAACGCGTCGCCCACATTCACCACGTTCAGGCCGGCTTCGCGCATTTCGCGGAAGAGTTCCTGGTTGGGCCGGGTATGGCAGGTGACGATGTCATGGACCTCCGCAGTAACACGGTTGAACTCCTTGTCCTGGATTACCACCTCCCCTTCGCCGATCTCATACAGCGTGGAGTCGGTGAGGACCTTCACCGGATACTTGTATGGCTTGGAGTGCAGCGCCTCCGCGTCTGTCTGGCTGAAACGCTTGCGCAGGACGTACATGTGGATCACCTCCACGGTAGCGCCGAACTCGCGCTGCTCGGTGACGATGGTTACGTCCTTGCCGATGGCGGCCAGGAAGGCCACGGTGTCCGTCGCCGCGTAGTGGTCGCCCCAGACCAGAACCCGCTCGCCGACCTTGCGGTTTTTCCGATCCACTCCTGCCGGATAGAACTCGCAGTTGACCTTGGGGCAAGCGATCACCTCCTCGAAGGGGATAACCCTGTCCGCCAATCCGTGCACCTGGGGCACGTAGGAACTGGCCCCGGTGGCGTTCAGCACAATGTCATACGCTTTCAGCTCCTCGACGCCAGGCGCGTGGCCGAGTTTCACCTCCACACCCAGGTCCCGGATCTCGTAGCGCAGCCAGTCGGCGTACCATCGCATCTTGTCCTTGTCCGGTACCATGCAGCAGCCGAGGATGGCGCCCCCCAGCTCTTCCGTCTTCTCGAAGACCGTAGGCTGGTGCCCCCGTACCGTGGCGATGCGAGCTGCCTCCATGCCGGCCGGGCCGCCGCCCACGATGGCGACCCGCAGCGGGTGGTTCGTCTTCTCCATGTCGGCAAAGCGCATATCGCCGCAGGCTGGATTGATGGCACAGGCGATTTCCTTCTTGGCCATGAGCGATTCCTGCCAGCAGCCGGTGCGACAGGAGATACACTTGCGGATCTTTTCCGGTTTGCCCAGTCGGGCCTTCACCGGCCAATAGGGGTCGGCCAGGATCTGGCGGGCCAGACCCACCATGTCGGTCTTGCCCTCGGCCAGCACCTGTTCGCAGTAGTCCGGGTCCCGCAGCGTGTGGCTGTTGATGCCCGGGACGCTGACCACCTCCTTGACCGCCTCTGAGGCGTACATGGTCCAACCTTCGGGATACTGCATGGGGTCAAAGCCGGCGCCGGGGCTTTCCTGAACGCACATGCTCAGGTCCAGCGCGGCCACCCCGGCCTCCTCGAAGACCTGGGCCACCTGTTTGCTCTCCTCAATCTCGCGCCCGCCGGGGACCCATTCGTCAGCCGAGTAGCGAATCAGGACCGGGAAGTCCCGGCCGCATTTCTGCTGGATCTGGGCGACGATGGCCAGCGGGAAGCGCATGCGGTTCTCGAAGCTGCCGCCAAAGCGGTCGTTGCGCCGGTTGATGAAGGGGCTCATGAAGCCGGATATCAGATAGCCGTGGGCAGCGTGCAGCTGGACGGCGTCGAACCCTGCTTGCTGGATGCGCCAGGCGGCTTCGGCGAAGAGGTCAACCATGTCCAGTACCTCTTCCGTGGTCATGGCCCTGACCTCTTTGCCCTTTTCCTCAGCATTCTCGTAGACAATCTCGTGCCCGGCCGACCAGGGAAGCGTGAACACGGTGTCGTTAGTTGACATAATGTTGTGCCGTGGAATGGCGCATTGGCGGCCCGGGTGCATCAGCTGCACGGCGCATTTGGCGCCGTATTGGTGCATGGCCTCCGCCAGCCGGGCCAGGCCGGGAATGAAGTTGTCGCCGTCGGCCACCAGGCCGGTCACCGTGGGCCGTCCCGTCTTGGCGTCCGGGGTGGTGGCGCCGACGATGATCAGCCCGAATCCCCCCTTGGCCACCTCCCGGTGGTGGTAGATGTCCCGCTCGCTCACCGAGCCGTCGGCATTGGAACTGCTGATGTCGGTCGGTTCGTGCACGATGCGGTTGGGGATTTCCATATTGCCGATGCGGATGGGTTTGAACAGGTTGGGGTATCTCTCCACGTTAGCCTCCTTTTCGCTGCCCCTCGTCAAGGGCAGCCGCCAGATGTCCTGCGTTGCCGCAAGACCGCTTCCCAAAATGCCAGATAGCCGACTATCTGGACCACGTAAGGTGAATGCTGACTATTGTAGCAGGCGTTGTGGCCTTGTCAAGCGGCGAATCGGGTGGGGCGCGTTTCACACCACCACTCCTCGTGCCAGGTGGACCTGTGATCCGCCGCGCACGTGGTTCCAGGAATCTGGAACACATCCATCTGTCCTTTGCCTGGCTTCATTGTCCGCTTGCCCTTCGCTTTCTGCTTCTCGTGCAACCCGGCCTGGACCTCCTCCTCATACCGCTGATGGTTGAGTGCCAGCAGGCGGGCCTGCGCCTGGCGGCGCGCTTCTTGGGAGGTGGGTCCCGATCAGTCGCTGGTCGGTCACCGCGCCTCCCCCTCTGTGCCGGACTCAAGCATCGCTCTGGTCAACAAATCGGCCACCCCCAGCCGGGCTGCCCACTGGCCCAGGTATGCCCCATCGAGGCAATCGGCCTGCGCGGTCAACACGCCAACCACATCGCGCCATTGCCGCTCTGATTGTTCGCCTCCCCGCTGGTACCACTCTAGCTTGGCCAGAACCGTATCCTCAGCGCTGGCGACGTAGGCTTTCCGCCCCGGATCGGTGGCCACAACCTGCGCCTGGTTGCGTTCAAACTGGGCCCGGTCGAATGGCCGTTGCCTGGAGACGAAGATGTCCACCTTGAACATCGTCTCCAGGTGGATCACATTGAAGCTCGACCGACGACGGACGGCGTCGCGAATGGCCTCGACATCCAGGTAGAAGGGCTCCGCCGGTGCCTGGGCCAGGGGCGCGGCATGCTCAGGCCGTCGATCGGCCACCACGTCAGCGTCCAGGGTGGCGCGGGCGGCACCGTGCACGGCGCTG
>JAUVRU010000318.1 GCA_030597485.1 Anaerolineae bacterium | reverse complement strand
CTGAAGCAAGTCAGGAGCGATAGCTGTGCTGCAGACAGAAGACCTCAAGCGCAGGGTGTGGGCTGAGATTGAGCAGCTGCCGGCCGATGAGCTTGAACGCGTATAACCAGCTGATTCTGCTGGTGAAAGACGAGTTCATCGACGTATCCGGCGAAGAACGTTATCCAACGGAAAGCTGGCAGCTGGCCGAGCGAGAGGCCACTGAGGCCTACCGGCGGGGTGGGCTGCCGTCGTACGACGCTGTGGATGAGATGGTTGACTCTATCCTGGCAGAGACTGACGAGTGAGACTCGTCCCATCTCCCCGGTTTGCCAAGAGCCTGCGCCGTCTCGATCCCCCGACGCAAGAACGGGTGCGGCAAAAGCTGAAGCTCTTCCTGGAGAACAAGACACACCCGTCCTTTCGCTACAAAACGGTACGGGCGCTCAGGGGTGAGACTCCCCCGGTGAAAGAGATCTCTATCACTATGAGCATCCGGGTTACGCTGCAGGAGTTCGATGACCATATCTATCTGCGCAACATCGGCGGTCATGAGATCTTGCCCTGATAACCAGCCGGCTTTTCCCCTTTGTACCCGATCCATTCTCGCCAATACCTGTCCCTCTCCGTTTCCTCCCAGGCTGAGCATCCTGGGACACGAACATCGCCCGGTGGCGGCATCTCCAGAGGATACTGGCCTATCCAGAGGATGCTAGCCCATGAGGATGCCTTGCTCCACTGTCTTGAGCCGTCTGGCCATTCTTGCAAAACCTGGGAACATGAGTTCTAATCCTTCCTGAACGAGTCTTCACCAGACAGAGCTGCTTGCCAGCCGGCCTTTCGAAATAGGGAGGATGACCATGGCCGAGCCGCTGAAGAACATGTTCAACCAGGCCTATCTGGATGATCTGGGTGCGGCGATCCAATTGCACTATCCCCCATTCGACACACGTGCGTTTCTGGCCCGCGTGATTGACGACCAATGGGAAGGGCGGGCGCTCAAGGAGCGCATGCGGCACATCCCCACCGTCCTACATGGCTTCTTGCCCCAGGACTACCGCACAGCGCTCGACATCCTGCGGCGGGCGGCCCCGACGCTGAGCCAGTACGGGTTCGAGAACATGGTCTTTCCCGACTTCGTCGGGCTGTACGGGCTGGATGACTGGGAAGCCTCCGTCCCGGCGCTGGAGCAGTTCACCCAGCTGATCAGTGCTGAGTACGCGGTGCGCCCGTTTATCCTCAAGGACCAGGAACGCATGATGGCGCAAATACTCCGGTGGGCTGATCACCGGAGCCATCAGGTGCGCCGCCTGGCCAGCGAAGGGTGCCGCCCCCGCCTTCCCTGGGGGATGGCCCTTCCCGCCCTCCAGGCCAATCCTTCACCGATCCTGCCTATCCTGGAGCAGCTGAAACTGGACCCATCGGAGTCTGTGCGGCGCAGCGTCGCCAACAACCTCAACGACATCACAAAGGATGACCCGGATGCCGTGGTCAGCCTTCTTCAACGATGGCAGACACACGACACCGAGGAAATGCGATGGATCATCGACCGTGCCCTGCGCACGCTGGTGAAGAAGGGCAACCCGGAGGCGCTTGAACTGCTCGGTTATCCGGCCAGCCCCGAGGTGGAGGTGAGGAACTTGGCGGTTGGGCCGGAGACCATCCCCATGGGCGGCGAGGTGGCCTTTTCCTTTGAGATCGAGTCGCGCGGCCAGACACCGCAAAACCTGATGATTGACTACGTGGTTCACCTCGTGCGAGCGAGCGGTCAACTCACGCCCAAGGTGTTCAAATTGACGCGGAGAACGCTGGCGCCGGGCGAAACGGTACGGATCACCAAGAAACACAGCTTTCGACCGGTCACGACCCGCAAGTACTACCCCGGCGAGCACGCCATTGAGGTTCAGGTCAACGGCGTGTCATCTGGGCGCAAGCGTTTTGTGGTGATGTGATTATCGACCCGTCAAAGCTCCAGAAACTTGCGAATGGTGCGGACCGTTTGTATCAGATGATCTCGCCACAGGTAATACCGTGAGGTCATCGGAAGCTCCTTGCCGGAGATGGTGCGCAGGACGATTCGGTGAACGTGACTTCCGCTGGTGGCACTGAAGGCGCTCACCGTCACATCCCCAATCTGGTCAAACGGATACGTCACCACTTTTGGTCCCAACAGACGCCGCTGCCGGTGGGTGAAGAGTCCCTTCCGCCGGTCAAACGTCCAGGTGGTGGAATAGGTTCGAAGACCTGTCACCAGGACCAGCAACCCCAACAGTGCCAAGACGGCACTGAGGATCGCCTCGGCACTCCCACTGTACCTGACCTTGAGACTGGCCTGGTTGGGGTCGCCAAGAAAGGCGTTGATCTGTTCAGCGATGCCCTCCTCCTCCTCGCCTCTGGGACTTCGGTAACCGCTGAACGGCACCTCCCTCTCGGCAGTGACCAACATCACCCGGCAGACATAACCTTGGGCACCCCGAGGCGTCCGTATCCGTGCGCCTTGCAGCCCCTCTATCGATGTGGTGCTCCAAGGTATGCCTATCAGAGTCCGCTCAAGCTCACAGCGAGGGCTGGCAGACCGGCTGCGCTCGTTGCGCTCGCTACGCTCGCAGGTCAATACAGCCGACTGTCCGAAGATGGGGAAGGCAATAAGGCCCATGAGTGCGACCATGGCCCCTGGGATGATCAGCAACATTGCCTCACGTACCGGTTGAATGCACAGAATGTCTGTGCCAGCCTTTGTGGTCTTCATCGTTTTCTACTTGGAGCCTGGACATTGGCGAATCGCGGAGCACCCAGAGGGTATGATATTTGCACGGTGCGCGTCAGATGCAAACGGGCGCGCAAGATACGGCATCTCCAGAGGATGCTGGCCTATCCAGAGGATGCTGGCCTATCCAGAGGATGCTAGCCTATGAAGATGCCTTGCTCCGCAAAGACATCGGGCTACCGCGGAAAACGCCAGAGTCCAGTTGAAACGCGAGACTGCTTTCGCGAAGAGTGCCTGACAACGATATCCGACGCTGCCGTCGCCCATTGCTGTTGTCACGCTGCTTTCGTCGTATTACGTTCCTGGACTGCAACACATCCGGATTGACGTCGATGATAACTCCAATCAGAAAAACACGCCAGTGAGGCGGTGGAACGGGGTTGTCCGTCACCGACGATGTTTTTCCGTTTGGCTTCGGCAATTGTGACAGGGTTGGAGGCATGTTACAATAATGGCGGAATGGTATGGTATACGAACTAGCTACCTGACAGTTTCAAATGGGACGCCGATTTTCGTTGTTTCTCGGAGACGAAAAATGCGGTGAATCTTGAAAAATCAGCGTGCATCTGCGTCCTGTTGGAACTAGGCGACCAGGTAGTGAATGGTGAAGGCAAGGCCGACTTGAATCTGACCAAGATGAAAACGTTGACAACACGGTTTTTGCGTCGTCACGCGCACGTTGTGTTCATTCTGGCGTTCTCCTTGTTCGCCTGGGCGCCGCTGCTGACGCCAGCCTACTTCTTCGGGGCGCACGACGCTCCCCACAGCGTTTTCTTCCTGGTGGAGTTCGACCAGACGCTGCGCGACGGCTACCCCTGGCCGCGCTGGGCGCCCGACTTCGCCTTCGGCTATGGCTATCCGCTGTTCAATCTCTACGCGCCGCTGGCATTCTACGCGGCCGAGATCCTGCACCTGCTGGGTTTGGGCTTCGTGGGGGCGGTGAAGGCAATGTACGCGCTGGCCACGATGGGTGCGGGACTGGCCATGTATGGCTTCATCCGCCGCATCCTGGGCGCTGAGGCGGGTCTCTTGGGGGCGGTGGTCTACATGCTGGTCCCCTTCCACCTGGTCGAGGTTTTCGTGCGCAGCGCCTATCCTGAGTTTGTGGCGCTGGCACTGCTGCCGCTGGTGCTGTGGACCTTCACCAACCTGGTGGCAGCACCCACACCTCGCCGGGTGGCGCTGGCTGGACTGAGCTACAGCATCTTACTCCTGACGCATCATGCGACCTTCTTCACCTTCTCTCCCT
>JAUVRU010000478.1 GCA_030597485.1 Anaerolineae bacterium | reverse complement strand
CTGGGAGGTGATTGATGCCGCCTCGACAACACCATACGGATTCATGCCATTCTGTCCTGGGCCGGGGCTGGGAGGGCATTGCTTGCCCATAGATCCCCTCTACCTGTCGTGGAAGCTCAAAACGCTCCATTACAACACCCGGTTCATCGAGCTGGCCGACGACGTCAACACCGGCATGCCTCGCCACGTGGTTGAACGGGTGACAGAAGCGCTGAATGCTCATCGCAAGGCCGTCAATGGCTCGCAAATCCTGGTGCTTGGCGTTGCCTACAAGCGGGACGTGAACGACGTGCGCGAGAGCCCGGCCTTCGAGATCATCGAGACATTGATGAGCAAGGGAGGATGCGTCTCCTATCACGATCCCTACGTCCCTCATTTGGCGCACGACAGCTTTGCGCTGGATTCGATCTCGCTGGATGAGGCAGCTCTGTCCGCATCTGACTGTGTAGTGATGGTGACCGATCACAGCACCTACGACTGGGAATGGATCGCTACGCACGCCCGGCTGGTGGTGGATACCCGAAACGCACTGCGTGACGTGTCAGCTGCCCAAGCGGAGGTGGTGAAACTGTGACATCCTGCTACCTGGTCACCGGCGGTGCTGGCTTCATCGGGTCCCACCTGGTGGATGAATTGGTGCGACGGGAGCAGCGGGTGAAAGTCCTGGATGACCTCAGCACCGGCCGGCTGGAAAACCTCACGCAGGTGCTGGATGACATCGAGATGATTGAGGGTGACATCCGCGATCAATCCACCGTCAGAGCCGCGGTGGACGGCGCTGACTACGTGCTGCATCAGGCGGCACTGGCGTCAGTATCGCAGTCCGTGGCCGACCCGCTGACCACAAATGAGGTCAACGTCACCGGCACCCTCAACGTGTTGCTGGCAGCCCGCGATGCCGGGGTGAAGCGTGTCGTATTTGCCTCGTCTTGCGCCGTGTACGGCGACAGCCCTGCGCTTCCCTTGAACGAAGAAAAGCCCACCAGACCCCTCTCTCCCTATGCCGCCTCAAAGCTGGCCGGCGAGGACTACTGCCTGGCGTTCCACGAGGTGTTTGGTTTGCCCACCGTGTCGCTGCGCTACTTCAATGTGTTTGGACCCCGCCAGGATCCCACATCTCCCTACTCGGCCGTCATCCCCAAGTTCATCACCGCTGCTCTGAACGGTGAAACCTTGACCATCTACGGCGACGGGGCTCAGTCTCGGGATTTTGTCTATGTCTCCAATGTGGTGGCCGCTGTCTTGCTGGCTTGCCAGGCTCCCACGGCTGCTTGCCAGGTGATTAACATCTCGTGCGGCGAAAGATACTCGTTGCTGGACCTGGTTAGTGATCTGAAGCCGCTATTGACCGGGCACTCCCTGTATGTGGAACACCCCGATCCCCGCCCCGGCGATGTGCGCCATTCTCAGGGCGACATCCAAAAGGCCAGGCTCCTGCTGAGTTATGAGCCCCTGGTCGACTTCGAGGAGGGGCTGGCGAAGACCGTTGAGTTTGTCAGCCGGTAGGGATATGGGTATAATGGCACAACCTGCCTGCAAGAAGGTGTTACTCGGGCATCTCGGGGATATGGCCGGCTATCCCATGCACTGATGCGGATCGGAACGATGAGCTGGATCCGCCAGGCATTTGAAGGAGTCAGTTTGGTTTATGGAAGAAGAAATCGATCTCCGAAAATACATTGAGGTGTTGATCCACTACTGGTATTGGATCGTCGGCCTGGGAGTGGCGGCGGCAGTCATCGCCTTTGCGGTGAGTTCATTCCTGCCTCCCACCTATGAGGCAGCTGCCCTGGTGGCCGTCACCGGGCCCCGCTATCGGCTGCAGTTCGACTCGCGCATCCAAGATGTTCCCTTTGACCCAAACCAGTTCACGAAGGTCTATCCCACGATAGCAACCAGCGATGCGGTGCTGCTCTCTGTTGCCGGTGAGGTAGACGCGTCCCAGTTCGTTGATGTGATGGACGTTCAAGACCTGAAGGACGTGCTGAACGCCGAGTCGGCCGACAGCGGCGGGCTGGTCATCCTCAAAGCCGGCAGCCGCGATCCTCAGGCAGCTGCCGGCCTGGCCAATGTCTGGGCCGAGCAGTTTGTTGTGCAGCTGAATATCCTCTACGGTGGCGATGAGGACATATCGCGCATGGAGACCCAGCTGGCCGAGGCCAAAACGGCGCTGGAAGGGGCAGACCAGGCCTTGACCGCCTTCCGACGAGAGTTCGGCTTCGGGTGCTCCAGCGTGAGTGAGCTGGGGCGCACGGCCGAGGACTCGGGAACGGTGGGCATTGCCCGCCAGTTGGAGGCCAAGACCCGTCTGCTGTCGCAATATGAAATCCGATCTGACCAGATTGGCCAGCTGCTGCAGGAGGCCCGGGCGGTGCAGGCCCAGGTTGAGGTTGGCACCTCCCCGGCGGTCGTGGCCGGACTGCTGGCCGATATGTTGCAGCTGGGGGTGGCGGAGGGACAGCCCAATTCCCTGGTGCAGATCAGCCTGGCCGGCCTGGATGCTGAGTCCAGCCTGGCGGCGCTGGTCACCGCCCTGGGGGCAAAGCAAGGCTCGACCCAAGAAACCGTCACCCGGCTTACCCTGGAGGTGGAGGCCCTACAAGCCAAAGTGGCCGACAGGCAACAGGAGCCGGAGCAGCTATTGCGGGATCGACGATCGGCCGAGGATACCCATCTCACGCTTTCCCGAAAGCTGCAGGAGACCAGCATTGAGATGGGTGACGATGTGGCCCGTGTGCTCAGCTACGCCAGCGTGCCCAGCGCGCCTGTGAGCCCCCGCCGCCTGTTCAACACAGTGATTGCTGGCGTCCTGGGGGTGATGGTGGCGGTGTTGGCTGTCTTCGTTGTTGAGTATTGGAGGGAGGACCCGCTGGCGGCCGGTTCGGCCAGCGCTCCGCCCAACGACGAAACCCGGCAGGGTGTTGTCCGCGCCGAATGACCCACGTACCCCTTGTTCCCCCATCGCCGTCGATTTCGATT
>JAUVRU010000238.1 GCA_030597485.1 Anaerolineae bacterium | reverse complement strand
CTTTTGTCATCGTCGACAGCGCCCACAACGGTGATTCAGCCAACAAACTGCACACATCTTTGCGAGATTTCTTTCCCGGTCGACGCGTCATTCTTGTCTTTGGAGCATCGAGCGACCATCCGTTCGATGACTCCCTGGCTGAGCTGCTGCCCACATCCTGCAAGGTCATCCTCACCCGCTCTCGCCATCCGCGAGCCGCTGCTCCCGAGATCCTGGCGCGTACTGTGTCCCAGCTGGGGTACAGCGCCTGTTCCACTGATAATGTACCGGAGGCGATCGAGGCTGCCCTGCAACACGCGCACCCTAGAGACCTGATCTGCATCTCTGGCTCGATTTTCACTGTGGCCGACGCTCGGGAGTTCTGGTGCCGCCGCAACCATCTTCCACTACCCCAGATTGACCCTGAGGTTTAGACCCGGCCAGGAGTGCTATAGATGTGGTTTTCTCAAGAAGAACCACCTTTCAAGAATCAGGGTGACCAGACTGAGCACACCCGTCAGAGCGACGATTATCCGCTGCTGCCAATCAGGGACGTGGTCGTCTTCCCACGCTTGCTGACCCCCGTTCTCGTGGACCGCGACCGGTCAATTCGGGCTGTGGAGGCCGCATTGGCTGCTGACAGCCGCCTGATAGTGGCCACTCAACGTGATCCAGACGTCGAGATTCCTTCCTCCGAAGATCTGTATCCTATTGGTACCGAGGTTGTTGTGGGCCGTGTCTTGCGAATGCCAGACGGCACCAGCAGTATCCTGGCCCAGGGGCAGCGGCGCGTTGCCTTGGCGGAAATTGTGCAAACAACCCCGTTCTTGGGGGTCCGGGCGCGCCCCATAGTGGAGATTGTGGAGCGCACACTGCCTACCGAGGCCCTGATGCGTGCCGTGCTGGCTCTGTTCGAGAAGTGCGTCCAGCTGGATCGAAATCTGCCTGAGGATGCCTATGTAGCCGCTACCAACATTGACGAGCCCAGCTGGCTGGCTGACATGGTGGCTTCGGTAATCGATCTGGGACTGGAGGAACGCCAACAACTCCTCAGCACAATAGACCCCTTGACGCGATTGCAAAGCCTCAGTGTTCTGATGAACCACCAACTTCAAGTACTGGAGCTGGAAGACAAAATCCAGAGCCAGGTTCAACAAGAGGTTGACAAGAGCCAGCGTGAGTACTATCTGCGTGAGCAGATGAGGATCATTCAGGATGAGCTGGGCGAGTTTGACAGCCAGATGTCAGAAGTGAACGAACTACGTGAAAAGCTGGCGCAGGCTCATATGCCGGAAGAGGCACACGCCAGGGCCGAGCGGGAGATCAACCGGCTGGCCGCTATGCCGTCAGTATCCCCCGAAGCGGGTATCGTTCGCACCTACATAGACTGGCTGGTTGACCTGCCATGGGCCACGCAGTCTGAGGACACTCACGACATTGGACGCGTTTCACAAATCCTTGACGCCAACCACTACGGCTTACCCGACGCCAAAGAACGCATCCTGGAGCACATGGCAGTGCGCCAGAGGGCTGCTGAAAAGATGCGCACCCCCATCCTGTGCTTTGTTGGCCCACCGGGCACCGGCAAGACCTCCCTAGGTCAATCCATCGCCGAGGCTTTGGGACGCCGTTTCGTACGCGTCAGTCTAGGTGGCATCCGGGACGAAGCAGAGATCCGAGGCCACCGACGAACCTACATCGGCGCTATGCCAGGACGCATCATCCAGACCATGCGCCGGGCGGCCACCGTCAACCCCGTTTTTATGCTGGACGAGATAGATAAGGTAGGCATAGATTTCCGGGGAGACCCCAGCGCCGCCCTGCTGGAGGTTCTGGACCCCGAGCAGAACAACGTCTTCTCTGATCATTATCTGGACCTGCCCTATGACCTATCCCAGGTCATGTTCATCACCACGGCCAACCTGTTGGACCCCATCCCACCAGCATTGTGCGACCGAATGGAGGTCGTGCGTTTCCCGGGCTACATCGAAGAGGAGAAACTGGCCATCGCGCGTCAGTTTCTCATCCCGCGCCAGCTGGAAGAACATGGATTGCTTCCTGCCGAGCTCCAGTTCGCTGACAGTGCGGTGCAGGGCATCATCCGCCAATATACATACGAGGCCGGTGTGCGCAACCTTGAACGTGAGATTGGGCGTATCTGCCGCAAGGTGACCCGCAGACTGACTGAGCGCAAGCCGGTCGCCCGCCGAGTTGCACTCAGCTCGCTGCCCCGATACCTGGGCCCACCACAATTCATCGACAGTCTGCGCCAGGAACATGACGAGGTGGGAGTGGCAACGGGCATTGCCTGGACCGAGGCCGGTGGTGACCTGATGCCCGTGGAAGTCTCACTTATGGCCGGCAAGGGCAGTCTGATTCTGACCGGTCAGTTGGGCGAGGTTATGCAAGAATCAGCTCAGGCAGCCCTCACCTACGCCCGCTCTCACGCTGCCGACTTCGACATCGAAGTTCCAGATTTTGAACAGATCGATATCCATATTCATGTGCCTGAGGGGGCCATCCCCAAAGACGGTCCTTCTGCCGGGGTGACCATCGTGACGGCGCTCGTGTCGGCACTTGCCTATCGACCTGTCGACCATACGGTGGCCATGACCGGCGAGATCACCTTGCGCGGCCGGATTCTGCCCGTGGGCGGCCTCAAGGAAAAGGTAATGGCTGCCCATCGTGCCGGCATTAAGACGGTGATTATCCCGGACCGCAACGAGAAGGATATGATGAAAATCCCCAAGAAGGTCCAACGTGATCTGAAGTTCATCTTTGCTGACCGTGTCGATGACGCGATCAGGGCAGCGCTCGCGGCCGCACCCCCCACGCCCGAGCCCACCGACACCACCTCCACAAAAACCTCAGATCCCTGATACGCGCGTCCAATATTCTGGCGATTGTAGCCGGTGGACCTCAAACCTGCCAGGTGCTCTCCCTGGATCATGGGATGCATCCATTCCTGATTGACTAATTCGCCATGTTATGGTAACATGGTACTGGATGAAGGTGACATAACAGGTAGTGATCCAGATATTGCAGATCTGCTATCTGTTTTGGCCTGGTCTCAGTGCAAGGGAGGACAGTACCATGGCAGATGGAAACGTGGCCCTGGTGGCATTGGGGTTGGCCGGTTTCACGGGCCTGATGGTGATCATTTTCTTTCCCGGGGTACGTGCCGCGATGGGGCAAATGCTCCTGGGAACGATATTGACGCTTCTTGCCATCCTCGTAGTAGTCACGATGCTGCTCGCTATCCCCGGTTACAGCATCGAGCCTCTGTTGCGAAAGATGGCCTTGGTGCAAACCGACAATCAGGTGGTGGACTTCTATGCCTTGTTGCCGGAGAGATACCGCGTCCAATCTGTTGAATACATGGACACCGATGGCGACGGACAGCAGGAATGGGTCGTCTTCTACCAGTTTGACCTGGCTGACGGTCGCAGCCCCTACGCCGGAGCCATCTATGATTCTGACCGCGGCAATCCTCCAGTCCTGTTCCCCTACCAGCTGCTGCCGCCCGACAGAGACTACTTGAGCGACGGATTTGCTTATCTCGTTCCCGAGGACGTCACCACGGTGGGTGAACAGAAGGAGAAACCCGTCAACGAACTGCTGGTTTACGGCCAGGCGGATAGCACCATCACCGACCTGACCGTTTTCCGCCACACCCCCAATACCTTTGAGTGGGAGGTTCCGCGGGATGATCCTCGCCGCTACCAGCCCATCGGCGTGTTTCGCGGTGATGGGGGCGTGATCTACGACCCGGTCACCAAGCACATAACCACCACCAATCGCGTCTACGATCGCAGCCAGATGGCAGTACAAACAGTTTATGCTCTGGACGAGGGGCGAGGCACTTACATGAGTATCTCTGATCCCAAGCAACCGGGAGCTCCCATCTCCCAAAAGGTGGCCTTTTCTTTTGGCATGCCGGGTGACATCCTCGATACGCCCTACCCCGAAAAGATTGTGCTTGGCTTCTACGAATCACTGGGCCGGCCCCAATCTCAATCCTATCCGTCGGCCCGCGAGTTTCTCACTGGGGCAGCGCTCATCGAATACGACCGCGGCAACCTGGCGTTCTTTGGCTTCGGCGGCGTCGACGGCAAACTGTCAGACATCTCCGAAGTCAAGGTTACCGAGCTGCAATACGCACCCCAGGTGGAAGAGTTCACCGCGTCCGTCACAGCACAAGGCCAACAGCCGCGATTCCTCATCGCCGCCGGTGCCTTTCGTGCGCTGGTGCACGGCACGCCCGTCTCCGCCGATAGGGTTGACTGGGTCACCACCATGGTCAATGGCAAGTGGAGAATTGACCGGCACACACACCAGGAATAGGTACCTGCAGCGGGCGAACGTCAACTGGGCTGAGGATAAGGGAGGCGGGAGTGGATGGGAGTCGAACCCACCGGCGCTCGCTGCTCGCGACCGCCCACCGATTTTGAAGACCGGGGCGCCCACCGGGACACATCCACCCCCACAGGTACTGCTACCTCACCAAGGATGCGTAGAGACAAACCGCCGGGCCGTCTCTACTACGCCCTTCACACCAAGGATACCCCAATTCTCGCCTGCCGTCAAGCACCATAGTCAGCTACTTGCCATAAATGTCCGGCCGCCGCATCTCCAGCACCGGCATTTGTTGTCTTCGGCGCAGGGCCCGCTCTCGCTGAACCTCGACAACTAACACTGCCTCACCCGCCTCGGGCGCAGCCGCCATGATGGTCCCCCAGGGGTCAACGATCATACTCCGTCCATAACGCCAGCTG
>JAUVRU010000177.1 GCA_030597485.1 Anaerolineae bacterium | reverse complement strand
CTGCTCAAGTTCGTGTCTTTCGTAGCGGAGGCTCTATTGTATATTGGTTGTTCGGGAATTTCAAGAGGTGAAGCAGCACGGGCAATGCAGTTGGTGGACGAGGCCGGCATCGAGACCAGGCTGCGGCGGATTCGGCGCGACCGCGAGTTCGTTGCGGAGGACGTGTCCGACGAGAACTTGTGCCCATGGTTGGAGTCGAAACGCACCATGGGTGGTGGGCTGAGTGGGCCCTGCATCATGGGAATGGAACCATCAACCTGGCTTTCTCCCCGGACGGGACGACCCTGGCTACCGTAGGGTCTGTGCCGGGTGAAGACGGACGCCGGCGTGGTCGGAGCAGCCGGCGACTTGCCTGACCAGGGTGAGTCCGTCGATTGCCTGGGAGAGTTTGATCTTCATCCGTGTGGTCTCCTGTTGGTACGATTTGATACGCTGGGGTGCGATTCGTCGTACTTGAGACCTCACAGGTTGGTGATTCGGCAGGCCGTGTGGCCGGGTGAATGGGTTTCTGTGGGCGCGGCGGGACTCGAACCTGCGACCTCACGGATGTGAACCGTGCGCTCTAACCAGCTGAGCTCCGCGCCCAAGACTTGTAGTTTCATTATAGCATCCACGCTCAGAAAACGCAAAATCCCTGCGCCCCCCTCCCATAGGCCCACGATCCTTCTGACAGGCATCCCCAGGTATCAACAGAGACCCGGCTGCCGACTGGTCACGGCTGAGTGCTGACCGCTGATGGCTATCTACTGATCGCTGACCGCTCCTCCAAACATAACATAAACCACTTGACTTAATCAGAATCTTGGGGTATAATCTAGTTGCATTATGGTAAGTTGAACCGGTGCCGCCCTGCTGCCACGGTGGGTTATCCGGCCAAAACAGCAGACGCACCTTAAGACGCGGTGGAGACCTATGGCCGACAGACGAACCATTGACGAGCTGACCATCGAACAACTGGAGCAGGTGTTGCTCATCAAGCGCCGGCAGGAACGGCAGGGGCGGCTCAAGCAGCTGGCTGCCCAGGGCCGGCTGGCCGATCAAAGCCCTCTGCTGGCCGACGAGCCATCCCCTTCGTCGCGTTCATCCCAAACGGCTGCGCCAGTAGCCAAACGGTTCCGCGCCTCAGAAGTGCGCCCTCTCTCCACCCACGGGACAACCTCGCTCAGCCAAACCCGTCCCCCCAGCAAAGTGCGCCAGCTGCGCGACCGGCTCTTGCTGGGTGTCGAGGTGTTGGTCCTGGCTGCTCTAATGGTGATGGGGTTCAGCTTCTACGACACACTGCGCGCGCTCAACCAGGAAGTAGCCACCGCCCGGGCGGCGCCCGAGGAGGTGATTGCCCCCACGCCCACGCCACTGGTTCACTTCGACCGTCTGCCCGGCGGCCACACGCCGCCCAGCACAGACGGCGGCACCATACCCGACGTGCCCGCCCACTTGCAGCAATGGGTGCAGCCAGCGCCGCCCCAACCGGTGCCCCCCCCCAGCGCCGCCAAGGCCACACGCATTGTCATCCCGGCCCTTGACGTTGATGCCCCGATTGTGGAAGGCGTCAACTGGGAAGACCTGAAGAAGGGTGTGGGGCACCTTCCCGGCTCAGCCAATCCGGGCGAACGCGGGAACATGTATCTGGCTGCGCACAACGACATCTTTGGGGAGATCTTCCGCTACCTGGGCAAACTGGAACTGGGCGACGAGTTCTTCGTCCACAGCGACAACCAGGTCTTTCGCTACGTGGTGACCTCCAAACGGATCATTGAGCCCACAGACGTGAGCGTGATGTACCCCACGACGGAGCCAACCGCCACCCTCCAAACCTGCCACCCCTATCTGGTAGACAACCAACGATTGGTCGTCGTCGGCGAATTGGCAAACTAGCCACCCCTGTGGTAGAATGGCGATTCAGAAGCCAGAGATGACTCCACTGAAAGAACGAGGGATTTACCGCTGAGCACGCAGAGTTCGCGAAGATTTGATGAGATTTAGTAAGGTTTTCTCCCTGGCCTTCCGCCAGGACAGGCTGCCATCCCAGCGTTCTCGGCGGTGGGACGGTTCTTTTTGCAGAGGAGTCAGAGATAGGAAGCAGGAATAACAGATGGCCAAAAAAAGCCGTCGCGCTCGATCCCGACAACCTGGGCAACCCAGACCCTCTACCCCTGCTCCCCCAACATCGGGCGAGGGGAGCGAGGATCGCGGCACCGCGCCCCAGGGGGAAAAGAAACAGGTGGATTTCAGAGCTGAATACGCCTACGTGCTCACCGACTTGCGGCAGATGGGTTTCATAGCCCTGGCGATGTTCGCGGTGTTGGTCGCGCTCTCCTTCGTGATCTACTGACCGCTGGCGACAGAAAGGGAGTGCGGGCTTCTCCATCAATAGGAATCGAAGCCGGCACTCTCTGATTCCCGGGCAGATATAGGGATGTAGTGCTATTCACTCAGGGCATCCGCCACCATGTCGTGTGGCGGAGCGCGAAAGGCTCCCCAGTCGGACCACTGCTGGGGCAGGGATCGCAGTTCGTCTGCTATCCGCCGGATCTCGGTGGGAACTACATACTTCAGCCCGGTGATTTCTTCACCTGAATCCGCCGGCCTGGGACGACTGTCGTCGGCCTGCACCAGACACACATAGGAGACAAAGGACATTCGCCGTCTCCGGTAACGGAACTCATACTCGATCATCCCCACAAAACGGTCAATCGTGACCGCCAGACTGGTCTCCTCCCTGGTCTCTCTCTCAACCGCTGCCAGCACAGACTCGTCCGGATGGACGCCGCCGCTGGGCAGCCGAAACAGTCCCGGCGGATAGAAGCGCTTGGTGTGCAACAACACCTTGCCATCCGGTCGCTGTATGGCCAACACCACCTCACCTCGCCGGTTGGCCTTCTTCACCACCTTGCGCCACCAAAAGGCGAAGCTGGTTTCCCTCATCGCGACCGCCAGCTGCCAGCGTTGTCCCGGCCCGTACTCACTCATCAGCCGGGTTACCTCTGCCTCATCAATCAAGTCGGCCAGGCTTGGCGCTTCCACGACAATCGCACTCCCCCATTCGCTGATTCGCTGATTCGCTGACTCGCTGACTCGCTCACTCGCTCACTCGCCGCTTCAGTACACGTACCAGTCCCCGGCATTCCAGAAAGGGCTGGCAAAAGGTCCCGGCCTGATTCCCCCAACCCTGTCGCTCGCGATCACGTGGCCAGATGGAACCAACAGAAAGTCATAGGGCCGCTCTTGGGCCAGCCGGTCCTGCACCTGCCGATAAAGGCCTGCCCGATCCTCAGCTGCGCAGCCAGGCACGACAAGGGCCTGTTGCAGCAGACGGTCCACCTCCTCATCAGCGAACGAGACGAAATTGTAGCCGACTCCCGTTTGGTTTTCGGTTGAGAGCCACATATGACTTTGATCCGGCTCGGCTGACAACGGCCAGCTGAAGACGACCGCCTCAAAGTCATGCGTGAACAGGTCGTCAACCAGCACCTGCCACTGGACAAATTCGACAGAGGCATCCACACCAATAGCCCGATAGTAGCCAACCACCAATGTGGCCACCCGCTCGCGCAACCGATTGCCCCCATTGGTGCGAACCGGCAGCCGCAGCCGCTCTCCCTCCCTGTCCAGCCAGCCATCGCCATCGGAGTCGTTCCAGCCAGCCGCCTCCATCAACCGGCGCGCGCCGTCGGGATCATAGCTGAGGGGGGGCAGGTCGGGGTCGCCCGACCAGTGCCAGGGAGGCAGAGAACCGCCGATCAGTTCCCCCTCCCCTTCCAGCGCCAGACTGAGTACCCGCTGCCGGTCCACCGCCATGCTGAGCGCCCGCCTTACCTGGGAATCGCTCAAGACTGGGTGTTCGTTGTTGAACGCTACGAACAAGAATTCGAGCGCCGGGTAGCGATACTCGGCCAGGTCAGGGCCAGGGTCCGGTGAGGGCCTTCCCGCGAAGGACAGAGTGCCGGCTGGCATCCACCCCACATCGATCTCCCCTTCTCTGAGTGCCTGCTGCAGACCAGCAATATCCTCGAACGGCCGGTAGACCAGGGTGTCCAGGTAAGGCACGCCTCCCCAGTAACCATCATGGGCCACCAGGCGAGCTTCCCCATCAGGCGTCTTCGCTGCCAGCACAAACGGCCCACTCCCTATCACCTGTTCGCTGGCTTCGGTCAGGGAAGCGGTTATGACGTCGCCGTCCGTCAAATGACGCGGCATTATGGGCACCTCGCCCAGGGTCGCCACCGTTGGGCAATGCGGTGCGTCCAGGGAGACTACCACCGTGTCATCGCCGGGTGTGCTGACTGCCATCACGTGGCCCAGTCGCGCGCCATACAGGCTGTCCAACTGCGGATCGCGAGCAGATTCCAGCGTGAAGAGCACATCATCAGCCACGACCGTCCGTCCGTCGTGCCAGTGCGCATCAGTGCGCAGGGTGAAGGTGATACTCCGGCTGTCACTGGCGACGGTCCAGGACCGGGCCAGATGCGGCTTCAGCTGTCCGGAATCAGGGTCATAAGTCAGCAGGCTATCGAACAGGAGCGGCGTAAGGGCCCGGCTGGCCTCCGACTCTGCCAGCAGCGGGTTGAAGCCGTCAACATGTCCTACCGCTCCCACAACCACCTGCCCCCCCTTGACCGGAGGCGGCGTGGCAGTCATCCCAGCAGTGGAAGAGACGGATTCAACAGAGGGCAAAAGTGCCAGGGCATCTGAGCCTGCACCTGCATCCGACGGCGCCAGTGGAGTGGCATCGCTTGCGGCCTGCGTCGCGGATTGCCTGGCGACCGGCTGGCAGGCACTCCCAAGAAGCAGCACCACAACTACGAGCAGAAGCGACAATCGTTTGGCCATGGGCAATTGGCGGTCAGAGACCAGTGATGGTCCCGTCCTGTCTCCTCGAACCCTGCTGAAGGACAACCGCTGAGTACTGGCTGCCTCTCGTTTCAATCGGTGCCTTTGAGGCGAGGATCCAGGGCGTCTCGCAGCCCATCGCCCAGGAAGTTGAACGCAAACATGATGATGGCCAGCGCCAGGGCGGGGAAGATAGCCTGGTTTGGATAGGTGCGAATGGCCTGGGCACCATCAGCGATCATCGAGCCCCAACTGGGCGTGGGCCGCTGCACGCCCAGCCCGATGAAACTGAGGAAGGCCTCCGTGGCTATGAACCCGGGGATGGCCAACGTCACAGCCACCACGATGGGCCCCATCACATTGGGAAGGACATGTTTGGATATGATGCGCCTGTTCCGTACGCCGACAGCCCGAGATGCCTCAATGTACTCCTTCTCCTTGACGGACAGCACCTGTCCCCGTGTGAGGCGAGACATAGACAGCCACGAGGTGAAACCGATGCCCACGAAGATGAAGAACAACCCTCCCATTGCATTGTCTATGCCGGTCAGAACGTACCGGCGTGTACCCGGCTGGGCAGCGGAGGTTGTCGACCGAAAGAGAGCCATCAGCAGAATGATGAACAACAGGTCAGGAAATCCCCACATTATGTCAACAACCCGCATCATCAGGTTGTCGACCCATCCACCGAAAAAACCGGCAGTGACGCCAAAAGTGACACCCACAATCAAGGCAACCAGTGGCCCCACGATGGCTACTGCCAGCGAGACGCGGGTGCCATAGATGATGCGACTCAGCAGGTCACGGCCGT
>JAUVRU010000372.1 GCA_030597485.1 Anaerolineae bacterium | reverse complement strand
TCCCCGGTTTGCAGAGATTTCCTCAGTATGGCTATGCCCATGACAAGCAGGTAGACGGAGACGAAGGGGCGAATGATCCCTGCCGGCGCGGCGGTGAGGATGTAGGCGCCTAGCACCCCGCCCACGACACCCGGGATCAGGAGTCTGGCAAATGTCTTCTTGTTTACGTTGCCCAGTTTCAGATGAGACAGGCCAGATACGCCGGTGGTGTAGATCTCGGTGGTCGCCGTATCATTGCTAGCGGCGGCCGGCGGAATGCCGATGCTGAGCAAGAACGAGGTGCAGCTCACGCCATATGCCATTCCCAGAGCCCCGTCAATGATCTGAGCCACAAATCCGACTGCAATGAAGATCAGGATGTTGTGCTCCATGGTGTCACAATCTCCTTTGACTGCTGACTGCCATCAATGTTAGGCGAATCCCCAATGCCCTGCGGCTGAGAACCTGATGCCCAGAAATCCTCCGGTGACAGAGACCTGCTGCCACGTGAAGGGGGAGCAGTCACCGGAACCCAGCGTCGCCAGGCTGGTCACTGGTTGAAGTCTGATGGTCGTATGATGTTGCGTGCCCAGTGTTTGACGATAACGTCAATCAGGTCACTGGATTCGACATCGGCACGGTGATCAGGATCGGGGCCGTGACGGAAGTTGAACGCATCAACCTCCTCTGTCCACGGTTCCCACGAAGGGTCCCACGCCCAAAGTGCGTGGTTCATACCGCGCCGCTCGAACAGGTCCATCTGATCGTCCATGAAGGCCGCCCCACCGGGCACCCAGCGCACCACCCCGAACTCGTTCACCGAAACCGGCACGCCGTGCTGGTACTGAAAGGCGTCGATGTACGCAAGGTACTCGTCCAGCCACTGGCGATTGAAGGGGTCAGGCGTGCCGTCCCAGTTCAGGTCGAACTCGCCCGGAAATGTGTTTGGCGCCGGTGGCTCCTGGTGGGTGTATTGGTCCTGTGGCTGGTACTGGTGCACCATATAGACGGTGCGCGGGTCGCCGGTGGGTTCCAGGTAGGGGAGCCAGCGCACTGCGCTCCACCCCATCGCCCCTACCAGGATAGGTGTGTCCGGGTCAACCTGGCGTATGGCCGCACTGATGCGCGGGTACAGCTGGTTCCAATCGTACAATGTGCCGGCGTATTCCGGGTAGAACTCAGCCGGCGCCCAGATTGCCAGCAATGCGCCGGCGCTGTTTGGCTCGCACATCAGGTCGTAGCCCACCACAATCGGGTTGGCGCGGTAGCGTTCAGCCGTGTAGCGCCACATCTCGACCCAGGCATCCTGTGCTTCCTGATCCTGCCACATCCATTCGATGAGCTGGCTCTTCTTGAACCAGGTGCCAGCTTCGTCGCGGACGAAGGTGAAGTCGTTGCGGCCCGGCCCGGTGCGGGCGGTGATGACGGCGAACATGTCAGCGTTGGCGATCATGTGGAGCAGGTTGTCCAGGTGGGCCTGTACTTCCTCATCCAGCACGTAGGGCGGCTCCTCGGTGAAGAGGCCGGGGCCGGAGATGTTGACGTAGTTGGCGCCCAGCGCCGCCAATCGGTGAAAATCCTCTTGCGTGTAGGGCGGTCCGACATGGTCGCTCCCCAAGAACTCGGAGCCATCAATCTTGGGTATGACGATTCGCTGCCAGATGTTGGCGCCGCGCAGCTGGGTGCCGTCCGTCCACAACGCCCACTTGTCGGTCACCGGTTGGCCCTGCGGCGGGGTGGCAGTCGGCACTGACGTGCCGGTGGGCGAGGCGGGTGGCGAGGGTGCGGCGGTCGGCAGCGCCGGTGGAGGTGCACCTATCCCCCCCAGCTCGCAGCCGAGAAGCAGCATCGCCAATCCTGACACGACCGTCACCAAGACGATCACTGCGGTGGCAGGTTTCCTCCCAGGGGATCCCAAAGCTGTTCTCCTTCCCGCGGGTCTGCCGGGTACCGTGAGGTCTCTTCTCTGGCTTGCGTGCCGGTCGCACGTACCTGGTCACAAGCGGACTCAGGAGCGTGGCGCCATAGCAATCAAGGCCCGTCAACAATATGGCAGGTACTTCGCGAGAAACGTGACCCAAGAAACAGGCTACAACAACCGCTGCGTCATCGTCTACGGTCTCTGCAGTTTCAGGACAAACACTCGATCGCTTTCTCTCTGTTCGGTGACGGTGAATCCGGCCTTGTCGGCCAGGGCCAGATAGTACACCAGGTCCTGTATACGCTCCGGCCAGTGCGTCCCGTATCCGGTGCTGATCTCTTCGTCCGGCAGTCTGACCAGGAGAGGGAACACTGCGAGGTCTTTCTCCCGATCAAGGGGTAACGGCAGGGCGGCGTCCCAGATGAAGAAGCGACCGCCGGGCACGAGTACCCGGAATACCTGGCTGAATACCTTCTCGTGATCCGGGCCGTCGATGTACATCAATGTGAAAAACGAGGTGACCATGCTGAAGGTGCTGTCGAGGAACTGAAGATCACGGGCATCCATCACGATTTTCAGCGGCCCGTCGGGGGCTTCTTCCAGTTCGGCTCTGTTGGGGTCAATGGCGATGACTGGCCCCCCTTCAGCCGGCCTATGATCCCTTCGCCGCCTCCGCCGATATCCAGTATGGGGCCAGCGGAGTCGAAATCCTGGACGACAACCTCCTGTCTCTCGAAGAAGAACAGGCGGTTCTCCGATGGTTCTGTGTGCTGCCTGTGCATTCCGCTGCCTTCTCACATCCCTGCCCAGCCAGCCTGTTGAGCTAGGCAGGTCCGGGTCAACGGAGGGTCCGGCGGCCGGGCGGGATCATGCCAACGACGGCATCGCAGTGCCCCTGACGCCTGGCCAGGGGTACACATTCCGATTATCCTTTGAATCGTGGGGCTGTCAAGCTGCCGAGTCCCCGATGGGGTTCGGCTTCGTCAAGCGGGGTTCCCAGCTGCGCGATTCTGATTGCACGGGTGCCACGAGCCGGCTAAGTCTCCGCCCGTTCTTGGACTATCCTGTTGAGTTCACCGAAAAACCCGTTCCTGATTCTCTCGATGTGTAGTGCTTCCTGATGATCGACAGTGATTCTGTCTTTTGTCCGAAATCTTCCTGGCTCCACCTGCAGCACGTAGGAATTCACCTGTCTCTGCCAAAACCATTCCGCGCATCCGAACTGTGTGTATTCCGGGTCCATTGCCGGGATTTCTCTCAGATCGTGAAACAGCGCTCTTCCCAGATCGCTGTTTTGTATGCACAGCGCGATATAGGCTATTCGGTATTCAACACTTGAGATGCTCTCCGAGATTGGCAAAGGCTCGATGTTCTGGGAGTCTCTTTGGTCACGATGCAGAAAATGTCCATAACAGCTCTGCAGGGTGAAGCAATAGGGCAGATTCGCAAGACCCTCGACTATGGGGACGATGGGTATATCAATAGTGCTGATATCCAGCCCCCTCAGGGCTTTTTGCCTTTGCCTGTGGTAATGGGGATTGTCAACAAAGTCCTTCAGTTCTGTGTAGGTTTCCAATGGTACGGTACCTGATCAGCGGAATGTGTTGGATTTGTCTGATCGCCTGAACGGACCGCAGAGGTTGTGCTGAGCTTACGAGAACCTCCGGTATCCCGCTCCCGGCGGTGGTCTAACTGC
>JAUVRU010000201.1 GCA_030597485.1 Anaerolineae bacterium | reverse complement strand
GGTGAGAAACCATCCGTTCTATGTGAGGCAATCGGAGCGGTTGTCTCTTGCCCCCACAAGTGGTTAGGTGGACTGTGTCCATTCGAGGAGTTTGCATCCCCAGATGCAAATGTGGCCACGAGATACGGCATCTGGGGATGCCTTGCTCCGCAAGATATAGTGGCATTGGTGAAATGGACAAAGTCCAGGTTAGAAGGTGACAAACTTCTCTCTCTTGGCCTTGCACAGCGGACACTCGTCTGGCGGTTCGCCCTCCCCGGTCCAGCCACAGACGGAGCAGACGTACACTTGCCCCACGTCGGCGTCCTTCCCGGTCTCCACTGCGGTCTTGGCCCCGCCGTACATCTCGGCGTGGATTTTCTCTGCCTCCAGCGCCCAATTGTTGGAGCGGATGGCGGCCTTCTCCTCCTGCAATTCGGCCACGGCGGTAAAAGCGGGATACATCTCCTCGACTTCGTAGGTCTCACCGCCGATGGCCGCTCCCAGGTTGTCCGTTGTCTTGCCCATGTTCCCCAGCGTCTTGAAGTGATTGGTGGCGTGCACCTGCTCGGCATAGGCAATGGCCTGAAAGAGCCGCGCCACGCCCGGCAATCCCTCGCGCTCTGCCTTGTCGGCGAAGATCAAATATCTCATGTGCGCCTGGCTTTCGCCGGCAAAAGCTGCTTCCAGATTGGCTTGTGTCATCTTGCGCATTTGGTGTGCCTCCTTGAATGTGATTTGAGTCTCAATGCGTTTCGCGCAGTAACGACCTCAGATCCAGGTCGTCATCCAGCAGATGGTCGGTATGGACCGAGACATCCACACCCCGCTCGATGAGCTGCGTGGTAGGTCTCACACGCTCCTTGTCGTTGAGCAGAATCGCGCCCACGATGCGCCCTTCGCGCAGCACGGCCTTGCGGTAGCATCCGGCCGCCAGATCCACATGCCGCAATGGGCGATATTCGTCCCCCTCTGCTAGACATTCCCCCAACGAGGCCAACTCCGCCCCGGCGAATTTCAGCGTAGTGGCGGGAAGCGTGCCGGCATACGTAGCACTGCCGGGTGTGACCATATTGGCCGCCGCCACTCTGGCCTGCTCGACGGCAGACGGGATTATCCCGTAGACCTGTCCCCCGAATTCGGCTATGTCGCCGGCGGCGAAGACGTCCTGTGTGCTGGTTTGCAGGTGCTCATCCACGACGATGCCCCGGTTCACTTCCAGTCCCGCCGTCTGGGCCAATGTCACCTGCGACCGGATACCGGTCGAGAAGAGCACCAGTTCGCCTGCTACCTGGCGCCCGTCCTCAAGCCGGATACCGTCGGCCCGCCCCTTACCCAAGATGGCCTCCGTCGTCCCGCCGGTGATTATCCCCAGCCCCTGCGCTTCCAGCAGCGATTGCAGAACCTCTGCGCCCTCAACGTCCAGTTGGCGCGGCAGCAGGTGGGGGAAGAACTCAACCACCGTCACCTCCAGACCGGCAGTACGCAGCGCCCGTGCCGTTTCCAGCCCCAGCAGCCCTCCACCGATGACTACGGCCGTGGAAACTTGCCGCGCGTACGCCTTGATGGCCAGTGCGTCCTCCAGGGTGCGCAATGCGAAGACGCCTTCTTTGTCCACTCCCTGGCAAGGAGGCACGAAGGGGCGCCCTCCCGTGGCGAGCAGCAGACGATCATATTCTACCGTCGCCCCGTTGGTCAGTGCAAGACGGTGGGCGCTGGTGTCGAGCTCAACGACTTCGATTCCCAGATGCAGATGAATGCTGCGCTCAGCGTACCAGTCTGGCGATCGGAAGTAGAGCGCATCTTGCTCGGTCTGCCCGGCGATGAACTCCCACAGCAGAGGACGGCGATAATAGGGATAGGGCTCCGCACCGTAGACGTGCAGTTCGGCAGCAGGATCAGCTGAGACAACGGCCCGCGCTGCCGTCACGCCGGCAACGCCGTTGCCGACGATTACGTATTTTCCCATTGGATTCCTTACTCTTCAGCCAGGCTCAAAGTGCTGTGTTTTTCTGCAATGTCGGCCGCCAACTTGTCCAAAGCCGCCAAATCCTTGTCCGTAGGATGACCCCGGACTATGACCGGGTCCAGCAACTCCACTTTCAGATTGGGGATCAGGCCTGTGATTTGCTCGACCATCTTGCCGCCCCAGCCATAGGAACCGATAATCGAGGCGAATTTTGCTTTGGGACGCAGCGCGTTCGCCAGATAGGTCGCATACACAACGTTGGGATGTGCGCCGGTCGAAACCGTGGGTGACCCAATCACGATGGTGGCGGCGTCCACCAGCGCCATAGCCAGTTCCCCGATGTCGGTGACAGCCACGTTGAACAGTTTTACCGTCACACCCCTCTCGACCAGAGCATCCACCAGATGGTTCACCATCATACGCGTGCTGCCGTGCATAGAGATGTAGGGCAGTACGACGACGTTTTTTGGGTCGCCCAGAACCCAGTCGCGGTACGCCTCCAGAATAAACTCCGGCCGGCTGTACATCGGGCCGTGACTGGGGGCGATCAGAGCGATTTCGTAGCTCTCCAGCCTTTTCAGGTGCTTTTGGATGATCCGGCGAAACGGCATCATGATTTCCGCATAGTACCGCTTGGCCGCCTGGTAGACTTGCCCTTCATCGGCAGCGTACAGGTCGGTAGAGGCCAGGTGGGACCCGAAGAAGTCGCAGGGGAAGAGGATTTTGTCCTCCCGCAGGTAGGTCAGCATGGTCTCGGGCCAATGAACCCACGGCGCGTGGATGAATTCGAGCGTTCTCCCACCTAACGATAGCGTTGCGCCGTCGTCCACCGCCAGAACCTGGTCTGGAGGGGCCAGCCCCAGGTCTGCCAGCATCCCCTTACACTTGGGCGTGGCGACAACTTGTGCTGTGGGGTATCTGTTGAGAATCTGCGGGAGCGTGCCCGAATGGTCCTGCTCGGCATGATTGGCGATGACGTAATCAATGCGCTCAGCGCCCAGGTGATCCAGATGATTGAGCAGAACGTGTGACATGGTGGGATCGACGGTGTCTATCAGTGCCGTTTTCTCGCTTCCCTCGATCAAATATGCGTTGTAACTGGTACCATCAGGGAGCGGAATGAGATCGTCAAATAGTCTGCGGTCCCAGTCAATCGCTCCCACCCAGTGGATGCCAGTTTGGATCTTTCTCGGAGTCATATCACTCCACCTTCTCAAAGTCTTCTTTGCCCACGCCGCACTCTGGGCAGACCCAGTCGTCGGGCAACGCCTCGAAGGGCGTGCCAGGTTCGATGTCGTTATCGGGGTCTCCCTTCTCCGGGTCGTAGATGTAGCCGCATACCGTGCATTCCCACTTGTCCATTGTTCTTTCCTCCTGTCTCAATGATAAGCTTAGCTTATGAAGCCCCTTCTTGGCCTTCCTCCGGGAAAGCGCAAGCGGGGCAATAGCCACGAAAGACAACCCTGCAATCCACCACCCGAAACCCATGCTCGTACTCGGGCGGGAGCGTCAACGCCTCATCACAGCAGGGTATGTCCTCCACGCGACCCCACTCCAGGCAGACCAGGTGAGCGTGATCTGGCGTGCTGATGTCGTAGCGTCGCTGTCCCAGTCCCAGGTCAAGTTCCAGCAACGCGCCCATCTCCACCAACTCGTGTAGGGTGTTGTACACCGTAGCCGGCGACATGTCGGGACTCATTGACCGCACCCGGGTGAAGATCTGCTCGGCAGTGCGGTGTTCACCCTCATTCCCCTGCAGGACCCGAATGATGGCTCGCCGCTGGGGCGTCACCCGGCGGCCCTGGGCCCTCATTTCTGCGCACAGACCGTCTACCGTGGGCATACCACTCCTCCGCTTGGGATGCTACTTCCGGGAGGTAGACACGAAGGGAAACGCCCCGCCGTACAGGCGTCGAAGACCCGGGCACCAGGACTTCTGGGTAGAATCACCCATCACGCTTCTTCGTTCGCCTGGGGCGCCTGCCGCCCACCCAGCTCTCTGTCCAACATGAGAAGCGCCTGGCGACTGTCTCCCACCATTTTCAGGGTGTCGATGACTTTCGTCGCGCTGTCCTCCTCCTCGACCTGTTCTGTCACGAACCACTGCAACAGAACCTGGCTGGCGTAATCTTTCTCCTGAATCGCCAGTTCGTAGAGATTGTTGATCATGGCCGTCACCTTCTGCTCGTGCTCGAGCGTCTCCTCAAAGACGTCAAGCGGCGACTGGAATTCGGCCGGCGGCTGGTCAATGGCCAGAAGAACCACGCGCCCCCCTCGGCCGTGGACAGACTCGTAGAACTTCATCGCGTGTCCTACTTCCTCCTGTGCCTGCATACGCATCCAATTCGCAAAGCCCGGAAGGTTGAGCGATTCACAGTAGGCTGACATTGACAGGTACAGGTAGGCGGAATACAGTTCGTTCTTGATCTGCTCATTGATCGCATCTTGCATTGTTCTGCTCAGCATGGTGGTTTCTCCTTTGCCGATACTTGACGTCTGGGTTTTCACAACTCAGGAGCGCCTGTGCGTCCAACAATCCAATACGGACACTCACCTCTGAAATCGATTCTCGGATGGTATTGTCTCACTGCCTCCCAGGTCAGGGATTGCCTGGGCCCGCACCCGACTGCAATGCCGCCAACCTTCGAGTTGTGCATAAGAGTGATTCTGCAAAGAGACAGGAATCGCATTAGGTTCGCCTCTGTCTTTAGAATGATTATAACATGATAATGATTCCTTGTCAAGTGCCTGGACCAGACAGATTGCCCGTTTTCTGCATATTCCGGTGATGTCGTCCATCGATTCCGGCCATATCATCCATCTACATGATCAAAGTGGCGCCGAGCCGGCTGAGATCCGCCGCACTGGCTCTTCCCTGTGCGACGACCGTTCCCGCCCCTATCCCAGGCGGGACCGCCGGAGGCAAAGAGGCGGTCGCTGCATGTGGAACGCAGCGACCGCCTCACGTGGCACGAGGATCCTATCTCTACTGCCAGGCACGGAAACGTGGCCGGCCGTGAACCTCTGCCTTACGTTATCGCGAGGTGAAGGCCGCCACAATCGTCACGATGCCTCCCACCACCCCGAAAGCGCCCAACACAAACGGCAGCATTGCAGCGCCGATGAGGGGATTGGCCAGCAGAACGATGCCAAAGATGATGCTCAGGGCACCCAGGAGGCCGATACCCCAGCCACCGCCCTTGAAGGCCTGAATCAGCTACACGACGCCAAAAACGAG
>JAUVRU010000141.1 GCA_030597485.1 Anaerolineae bacterium | reverse complement strand
GATCCCGGCACGATCTTCATCATGACGCTGTGATTCTGGCGGATGGTTTCCGCGCCAGCGACGCCGGGCGCGATGATCTTGGACCCGCCAGACCAGCCCCCCCAGGGCGTAGGGGAGACGGTACCGATGCCGATAACCACATCCGCTTCAACCACCGTCCGGTCGATCCAGATGGGGGTGCCCAGCGAGGTATAGCCCAAGAATGTCAGCTGGCTCGGGTGATAACCGCTGATCGCCACAGACGCCTTCCGGCCCAGGATCCCCTGGCCGAAGGCAGTCTCTATGGTCTCGACTTCGGGGCAGAGGGCCAGTCCCCTGGCCATCACCACCGTGATCCGCTCGTCGGATATTCCGCCTTCGTTCAGCAGGTCGAGAACGACGGGAGCGACAGCGTGCCGCGTACAGCTGGGCCGGGCCCAGTCATCAACGATGACGGCAACCGTCTGGCCATCGCCCACCAAATCCCCCAGGCCGCGGGACCCAATCGGTTCCTCCAGGGATTCTCGGATGACCTGAGGCAGTCGATCGGCCGGAATGGCGGGAACACTGGGCGGCACGTGACAGGCCAACAGATTGCTGTCTGGTATCTCGACGCAGTGCTCTCTGCCCCCAGCGGATATGACGACCCGCGTCATGGTCCAGTCTCCTGCGCCCAGTTCTCCCCTTGGGTCACACGCTCAGCGGCCGGGGCTAACTTGGGCAAGGTGATGTTGCCCAGGCCCGGCAGGATTGCCACCTTCGCCTGGCCGCCCTGCGCCTCCAGTGCCTGGTCCACTGCATCCTGTAGGGTTGCTGCTTTCCTCATCCCGATTTCCCGACATTCAGACGCGGCAAGATCATCAACGACGGCCACCAGCGAGTACTGCTCTCGGCATCTGGCAAAGCGGGCCGCCAACATGATGGCAGCAAAGGCTAACGTCCCGGCCTGAGGTTTGAGGCAGGCCAAGTCCTCCATCGTGTAAGTCGTGCGCATATACTCGGCCATCCCGGCCCCAATCCCCTGCGGACAGCGCCCAGCCACTATGAGCGTTGCCCCTGGGCCGGCCACGAGTTCCGCCCCGGGCAGGCAGCCATCGACGAAGGGATACAGGCTGACCATTGGATAGCCCTGGAAACGATCCAGCGTCGTCACAATGATATCCGGCTTCTGCGACAGCTCCACCTGGTAGTGCCGTCGGTAGGCTTCGATGATGTGTCGATGAGTCTGCCTGACCTCACCGGCGTTCAATTCCACCATCTCCCCATCGAGGTTGACGACCAGATTGATCAGCAAATCCAGCCCCACGATGTCGGCGATCTCCTCCCGGTCCAACAACCCCTGGCTGTCAGTGGAGCCCATCGCCACGTTCACCATGAGGCTATGGTTTTGACGGATGGTCTCAGCTCCGGCCGCGCCCGGCACCAGTATCTTGGCGCCACCGGAACAGCCTCCCCAGGGCGAGGGAAAGGCGATGCCGATGCCGATTCTCAGATCTGCGCTGGCGACCGCATCATCAATCCAGATGGGCGTCCCCCGTGACGAGTAACCAAAGAAAGCCAGACGACTGGGATGATAGCTACTGATCTCTTTGTGGACCTTGCGTCCCATGAGCGCCGGGCCGAACGCCGAGTTGACAGTCTCCACCGGGGGGGCGAGACCGACTCCCCGGGCCATGACCACCGTGATCTGCTCGTCATCGATGCCACACTCATTCAGGACGTCCAGAATGATGGGAGCCACCGTGTGCCGGGTTACGCCCGGCCGCGCCCAGTCATCAACGATGACGGCCGCAGTGCTGGCATTCCTGGCCAACTGCGAAAGCGGAGCGGCAGCAATCGGGCGTTCCACCGCCTGGCGAATGGACGCCTCCACCCGGCCACTGGGGATGGGCGTCACTTCCGGCAGAGGATGATGCGCCAACAGGCGATCATCCGGGATTTGCAGTCTGTACTCCCCGGCCGCAGAGCGCATAACGATCTCTGCCACAGGCTCCTCCAATACAGCTCTACCCTCTTCTCCGGGACTGCCCCCGCTGCGTTGGATCGGAAGCAGCGGCCACACGCACTCATCATCCCCGCGGCCTCACGCACAGTGCGGCCAACCTCCCCTACAGGAGCGTTTCCAGCGGCGCGTATTCCAGGTCAAACGCTTCGGCGACGTCGGGGTAGGTGATGTGACCCTTGTGGGCATTCACCCCCTTGGCCAGGGCGGGATCGCCTCGAATGGCGGCCTCAGCTCCCATGTCGGCCAGATTGAGAATGTAGGGAAGCGTAGCATTGCTCAGAGCATAGGTGCTGGTGCGGGGCACCGCTCCCGGCATGTTGGTCACACAGTAGTGAATCACACCATCAACCACGAAAATGGGATCGGAGTGCGTGGTGGGGTGAGTAGTCTCGACGCAGCCGCCTTGATCAACCGCAATATCCACCATTACACTTCCCGGATACATGGTGCTGACCATCTCCCGGGTCACCAACCTGGGCGCCTTGGCCCCCTTGATGAGCACTGCGCCCACAACCAGGTCGGCCCGCTGCACAGCGCGAGCGATGTTCAGCGGATTAGAACTCAGTGTGGTCAGCCGTCCACCCATCACCTCATTGAGGTGGCGCAGCCGGTCGATATTGATGTCAATGACGGTGACGTGGGCACCCATTCCCAGTGCCACCTGGGTGGCATTGGTGCCCGCCGTTCCCGCACCAATGACAACCACGTCCGACGGACGCACACCGGGCACACCCCCCAGTAACTTACCTCGTCCACCATTCATCTTTTCCAGATAGTGCGCGCCCACCTGGATGGCCATCCGACCGGCCACTTCGCTCATCGGCGTCAACAGGGGCAGGTGACCATCCGGCAGCTCCACGGTTTCGTAGGCAATGCCGGTGGGCCCCCGTGCCATCATCTCACGGGTCAGCCGCTCCTCTGCTGCCAGGTGCAGGTACGTGAACAGTACCAGGTCAGGTCTCAAGAACCCGTGTTCGCTCGGCTGCGGCTCCTTGACCTTCACCACCATGTCCGCGCTCCAGGCATCGGCGGCGGTGGACACACTTCTGGCCCCAGATTCCTGATACTGCGCGTCAGAGAACCCGCTCCCTTCACCGGCGCCGGTCTCAACCAACACCTGGTGACCGGCTTCCACCAACTGGCGCACTCCCCCCGGCGTCATGGCGACCCGGTATTCGTTATCTTTGATCTCCCTTGGCACCCCAACATACATGACCGACCCTCCCAAAAATCAGCGGTGACTTTGAAGAGTACTGCGGGTGTACCTGCTTCATCTTGCATTTGTCCTGACCGACCGAGATCACACTCAGGGGCGATTGACTCCCCTCCTGGGTCAGAAGCGCGGGACTACTGAAGTGGATGGTTTAATCGTCGTTTGCTTGACTGTTGACAGCGTATCACAAATATGGTGCGTTGTCAAGCTAAAAATTGTTGACAAAAAATGAAAAATGTGATATAAAAGGTGGTAGGGCCGTCTGTGATGCCGAAATGGGGAACCCTTCCTCTCCCCCGTCAGTTGGCCAGACGCAGTCCACAGATAATGCCATGACCTGATCCACATTGAAACGCCACACTGTCTCATGTTGGACCGCCGTCTCCGCCAGAGGCAAATGCGCGCGCCAATTGGCCGAAGGAAAAAGCATATGTTGACGGGAACAGTACCATTAGGCGGACGAACCGCAAGCGTGCTCACTCAACCTGATCTGGAGACGATTCATAGCGCAACGCTGCGGGTGTTGTGGGAGGTTGGTGTCGAATTCCAGCACCAAGGAGCCTTGGAGACATTCCGCCGGAGTCCCGGCGCGACAGTGGACGGAAGCCGGGTTCGGCTTGCTCCTGAGACCGTCGAACAGGCGATCAGCCAGTCGCCAGGAGAGTTTATCCTTCACGCACGCAACCCGGCCTACGATCTGGCCTTGGGGCAAGGTGGGGTCTACTACACCAGTGCCTTTGGCGCCACCTTCGTGTGCGATTCGGAGCGGGAACGCTATCGCAAGGCCACACTGGGCGATCTGGCCCAGTATATTCTCCTGTCGGACAAGTTGGAGAATGTCCACTACGTGCTCACCCCCTTCATTCCCCAGGATGTCCCGCCGGCCATCGCCGAAATCTACGCAGCGGCCATCCAGCTTAACAGCACGGAGAAGCACGTTGGCATCGGAGTGCCCACACCCAAGTACCTGGACGAGGTCTGGGAGATGGGTCAGCTGGTCGCCGAGGCGGCCGGGGCTGAGGGGCCGGTCTACTCCCTGGGTTGCACCGTCAACTCACCTCTGGTCTACTCAGAAGAGATGGTGTCCAAGATCATCCACACGGCACAACACGGCATCCCGCTGCGCGTGGTCAGCGGTGCCTTGGCAGGAGCGACAGCGCCTGTGACCCTGGCCGGCGCGCTGGTCACCCAAAATGCCGAAGTCCTGGCCGGCATTACCTTGTGCCAGCTGACGAACCCTGGTTGCCCGGTGGTTTACGGCACATTCGTGGGCGGGATGGATATGCGCACCAGCAAATGGGCCGCGGCCGCGCCCGAGATGTCACTGATCAACGCCGCCAGCGCCCAAATCTGCCAGATGTACGACATCCCGCTGGGTTACGGAACTGGCGGTGTTGCCGACTGCCGCGTGCCCGATGTGCGGGCAGGTCTTGAGAAGGGCTTAACCAACCTGGGAGCCGCTCTATGCGGCGTCGAGGTCATTCACGACGGCGTATCAGGGCTGATGGCTGGCGGCATGGCCATCAGCTTCGAACAGTTCGTCATCGACAACGAGGTAGCCAAGTGGATCAATCGCTTCCTCCAGGGGATCGAGGTTGACGAAAGCAGCTTGGCGGTTGATGTCATCAAAACAGTCGGTCCGGGCGGGCATTTCCTGGACCACGAGCATACGCTGAGCCGATTCAGACGAGAACACCTCATCTCGCCATTGCTGAGCCGAGAGTATCAACTTGAGTGGCCCGCCTCGGAGCGTGAGGACATTGTTTTCCAGGCACGCGGCCGCGTCCAGGACATCCTGTCCACGCATCGTCCACCAGAGCTGGAGCCGGAGGTGAAGACGGCGATTCAGGCCATCCTGACGCGGATTGGTGGCGAGCGTGTCCTGTTCTAGGCCCGCATCAGATCTATCCTATGTTATGCCGGAGGTGACATATGATCTTCGTACAAGAATTCGATGCCCGGTCGGGCATTAGCAACGAGCGGATCAGAGAGATGTACTTCCAGGTTGCAGCTGAGTGGTCAGCCATCTGGCCCAGCAACAAGTTCATAGGTCTGTTCGAGCACAAGTTCGTGGGGGCCGGGCGTCGGTTTCTGGCCATGTGGGAGATGCCGGACTTCGGCGCCTTCGACGAGTGGCACTCTGACTGGCCCGGGGTCAGAGAGAGGAATTTCGTAGAGGTGGAGAACGAGCTGTGGCAGGCAACAGCCAACCTTACCACTCGGGTGATGGATCGCTGTGAACCCACATAGCCCGTGATGGTCCTCTGGAGAACCACGAAGGCGACGCCCTTGGGGAGCAGATGTGAACTCACGTGAGAGGGTGCTGTGTGCGCTGCGCGGTGAGGAGCCGGACCGCGTTCCGTGCTGCGAGACAGCGATAGACCGTACTCTCGCCCAACAGATAATGGGGTGGGACAAACCCGGACGACCAGTCTCAGGCCAGGACGTTGACAACTACAGATACACGGTGGATGAGGCCAAGGCAATCGCATCGTTCCTTGGTACGGACAACATATCCTGCGTGCTTCGGGCACCAGTGTACGCTCACACGTTCGTTGGCCAGGATGGGTGCCTCTTCCACGGCGAGGGGATGATCAGAACCGATGCTGACTTTGGGTTGCTCCAACTGCCCGATCCATACGATGATGCGTTGTATGCAGAAGCAGAGGAACTCGTCAGCAAAAAGGAAGATTATTGCGCCTGCTTCGTGACCCGCATCGGCATACTCTCTGCGATGTTGAGCATGGGGACAGAGGGATTCTGCCTGGCCCTGTACGAGAACCGTGGCCTCGTCGAGAGGGTGTTGGAGCGGTATAGTGACTGGGCCCTGGTCGTGGCGGAGCGCGTCTGTCAGATGGGATTCGACGTCTACATGTCCACTGATGATCTGGCATTCAAGACGGGGCCTTTCTTCTCCCCTACTGTGTTTCGCCAGCGGTTGCTCCCCCGCTTCCGGCGGGTGGCGCAGCAGGTAGCCATCCCCTGCGTTTTTCCCTGCGACGGTAACGTGGTACCTT
>JAUVRU010000008.1 GCA_030597485.1 Anaerolineae bacterium | reverse complement strand
TCGCCGCCGTGTCGTGCCACAATCGCCTGACAGGTTGCTAGCCCCAATCCGGTGCCGCCGGCGGCGGTATTGGAGGCGTCTGCCCGATGGAATGGCTCGGACAGGTGCGCCTGCTGGTCCGGTGTCATTCCTATGCCTTCGTCTTGGATGCTAACCTGCAAGAAACGGTCTACAGGCCGAGCCTGGACCGTCACCCTGCCCCCGTCGGGAGAGTACTTGGTGGCGTTGGCGAGAAGGTTGTTTATCACCTGTCTCAGCTTATCGGGATCGCCGGTGACTGCTGCCCAGCGGTCACGTCTCTCAATGCGGTAGCTATGCGTTGCCGAGTGTGCCCGAAAAACGGTCACCAGCTCTTCAACCACGGGATACAGGTCCATCGGTTGTACGTTGACTTCTATCTCCTTGCCGGCCTCGATGCGTGACAGGTCCACCAGGTCGCCCACAATCGCTGACAAGCGTGCCGCGTTCTGGTGGATCATCTCGATGAATCGGTACTGCTCATTGCCGCTCAGGGCACGCCGCGTGACCAGCAATTCACTGAACCCGACGATGACGGTCAGAGGTGTGCGCAGTTCGTGGGCAGCGGTGGACAGGAACTCGGTTCTCATCCGGTCAAGTTCCTTCAGCCGTTCGTTGGCCATCGCCAGTTCCGCCGTGCGTTCGTCCACACGTTGGTCGAGCTCCTCATTCATGCGGCGTAGCTCTTCCGCCTGCCTGGCCTGGGTGATCAACGCATCTTCCAGGCTACTGGCCGCCAGCCAACCGACCAGAGCCACCACGAAGAACCCCAAAACGGTACTCGGCGCAAACACCAGCTCCAGGGCATAGTATCGGGACATGCCATATATGCCCAGGCTGATCAGCACAGCAAACACGACCGATGCGGATGGGCTTAGGAGAACGCCGGCCAGAAAGATGGGCAGCGTGAACAGAAACGTGGTGCGTCCTCCAACCACATGCTGGGGAGTGTCTCCAAGAAAGACGAAAATGGTGAGGGCGGCCAGGAAAGCGACAGCCGCAGACCGGATGTGACCGGCCCTATTGGCAGCCAGGAGGATACCTGCCAGAACCAGATACGCCAAGCTGGCTCCCACCCGGCGCAGGACATCTGCATCCCACAGCCGGCCCAGGTTGAAGACCACAGACACAAGAAGAAGCATCAATGCCACAGTGACTGCGCCCAGCAACAGAATGCCCAACAGTTGGCCACGCCGTTCCTGGACCGGATCAGGATGCTCTATGTGCGCAAGATTCTCCAGCCTTGACCCTATCCTCTTGAAAGGGGACATTCACCCTCCCCCGGCATTTCGGACAGTCCCACGTCTAGCGGCGCAGACGATTTTCGTCTGCCAACAGACAGACTCAACATCTGGCACGGTAGCCAGACCCACGGCTGGCCAGTGGCCGGCCGAGATACCCCGCTTCTCGAAGGGCCCAGCGGAGTCCGGGCTAACTTGACTGCATTGATTATGCCACAACACACGTGGTTGCACAAGGTCTGGGCGCGCTGGGTGCGCCTACAGCCGCCATGCCCGGCCGGTTTTCAGCATGTAGAGTTTGCTTTCGATGCAACTTTTCGATTTTTCCAGAGCCACAATCATACAGGATAATGGAACCGCACAGGGAGGTATGTGAGATGCAGACGAGATTCCTCGTATACCGTAGGTCGGCTGTCTTCCGGGTCGGGACAGTGCTGTCGATCCTGCTGACGCTGAGTGCCATCCCTGTCAGCAGTGCAGCTGTCAAGACAGTCGATGGTCCCCGCTTGGTGGTCGTAGTCCAGGCGCTGAGCGTGCGCACCGGTCCCGGCGTAACCTACCCAGCAACCGGCTACTTGAACCAGGGCGACGAGGTGGTGGTGGTCGGCCGGCACACGGACAGTGGGTGGTGGCAGGTCAGACTGGCCGACGATGATACCGGCTGGGTCAGTGGCGGATCGGCCTATGTGCGGGCAACTGGCGACACCAGCGATGTGCCCGAGGTCGTAGCACCCGATGTGAATGACTCTTCCGTCACCCACCCCAGCCGGACGGGAATAATGGCCTTCCAGACCGCCAGTGGCGGCCCCATCTATCTCGTGAATGAAGATGGGGGCGACCTGCGCTACCTGACCGACGGCATTGACCCGGCTCTGTCGCCTGACGGCCGGCAGGTGGCCTTCACCCGCTGGGATGATGGGCAACACGGTGCCTTCGGCAGCGTGTGGGTGATCAACGTGGATGGAACCGGTGAGCGGGCCATCCTGGGACAGGTGCGCCAGCCCAACTCGCCGACGTGGCTGCCCGCCGCACCGGCCGATGCTGGTGGGCCGCAGCGAATCATCAGTGTACAAGAGGGCGGAAGATTGGAGAAGGAGAGCAACTGTGTTGGCTACGATGGGGTCAACTTCCCCAGTCTGCCCCCCGGCGCCTACGACATCAAGGTCAAGGTGAAGAACTCCGGGGATTTGGAGGTCTGTTTCGATCTGCCGCCCAGCCCCAAGTGAGGCTTGCGGCTGGTGGACGCAACTACCGGGGATTTCGAGGACCTGCCACGGGATCTTTACTCATTCTCGCCCACGTGGGACCCCATCAACGAATGGAGGGTGGTCTACAAGGGGGACGTGGGACTGGTCGGGCTGGACCTGAACCAAGAGACAACGTGGCTGGTGACAGATGACGCACATGACCACGCGCCGATCTTCTCGCCGGACGGCAGCAAGATAGCGGTCAGTTACTGGCAGCACGACCATTGGGAAATCCACGTTCTTCACGCTGACGGCAGCGGGCGCACCCGGCTGACTGAGACGCCGTTGACGGAGCTGGTGGCCCAACGGGTCAGCGGCCAGGAGTCTCGATCATCGAACAACGCGGCACCGGCATGGTCACCCCACGGTTCAAAGATCGCGTTTGTGACTGACCGTAACGGTCAATGGGAGCTATGGGTGATGCCTGCACCTGGCCCGCTGGCGCGAGCCAATACGGACAGGTGAACGCCGATGGCAGTGACCAGCGCCCCCTGTTCCCGGCCGGAACCCTCGACGAGCTGACATTCCAGTTCGACGGAGTGGGTGAGCGGATGATCTCTTGGCGTTAGGCCTCCACCCGCTCAATGCGGGCACCGAGCGCCTGTAGCTTCTCGCCAACACGCTCATAACCGCGGTCAATCTGCCCAATGTTGCGAATTCGGCTCGTTCCCTTGGCACACAGCGCGGCGATGAGCAGCGCCATGCCGGCTCGTATGTCGGGGCTGGAAATCCCCTGCGATTCGGCATGAAGCCGGCTCGGTCCCTGCACCAGGCAGCGATGCGGGTCGCACAGCACAATGCGCGCCCCCATACCGATCAGCTTGTCCACGAAGAAGAGCCGACTCTCAAACATCTTCTCGTGGAACAGAACGGTGCCGGTGGATTGGGTGGCGACCACAATGCCGACACTCATCATGTCGGCGGGGAAACCCGGCCACGGGGAGTCGTCAATCTTTGGGATGGCATCGCCCAGATCAGGCACGATTTCCAGTGATTGATCGGCCGACACCCATAGGTCATTGCCTCGGATCTGGGGACGCACGCCCAGCCTCTCGTAAACCAGCAGGGTCATACGCAGATGCTCGGGCGATGCATTCTTGATGAGCACCTCACCCCCGGTGACGGCCGCCAGCCCAATGTAGCTCCCCACCTCCACATAGTCAGGCCCCAGCGTGAAATCGGTGCCCTTGAGCGTTAGCTTGCCCTGAATGGTGAGCGTGTTGGAGCCGATACCTTCAATGTCCGCGCCCATCTGGTTGAGCATCAGACACAGGTCCTGCACGTGCGGCTCAGAAGCAGCATTCCTGATGATGGTGGTACCTTCGGCCGTCACGGCCGCCAGCACCGCGTTCTCCGTGGCGGTGACGCTAGTCTCATCCAGCAATATGTCGGCTCCCCGCAACTGCCGTGCTGTGAGCGACAACTGATCATCGTTGGACCTGATAGCTCCCAGCTGTTGCAGCGCAAACAGATGCGTGTCAATGCGCCGTCGGCCAATTTGATCGCCACCGGGTCGCGGCAGCGTCACCTGCCCCTCACGCGCCAGCAACGCACCCATCAGGACCAATGCCCCCCGGATATCACCGAACAGATCAGGATCGGGTATAACCTTGCGCACCGAACGCGCGTGCAGCTTGACGGTGTGACTGTCCTGGTAAGTCACCTCCACGCCCAAGTCCCCAACGATATCCAACATACTGCCCACGTCACCGATGTGCGGTAGATTGTGCAGTACCACTGGCTGGTCAGTGAGCAGTGCTGCCGAGATCAGTGGGAAGGCAGCGTTCTTGTTCCCGCTGGGAATCACCGTCCCGCTCAGAGGATGCCTGCCTTCTATCACAAACTCCTCCATCACATCACCTCCCTTCGTATGAGCACAGGCGTGCCCACGTCAACACCCAACGCCTGGGCTGCATTCCCATTCCTGATCGCGATCTCCACATGATGGTATGTGCTGCCCACATAAGCAACCAGCTCGCCCGGCTCGCCATCGGCAAAGGTACGGCTCAGCCGGTCAATGATGTGTCCCGCCAGCTCAAAGGTCGCTTGGCCTCCCAGGTGATCGGCCGTGACGTCCAGGACGAGGTTCCCGAAGCGGTCATTGTGTATGACGTGGCCAATCATCCGCTGCGAAGAGATGATCTCCGGCTGGGGCACCGACAACGCCACCAGGTTGGCGGCCGGCGATCCCATCTGGGCCATGGGAACGTCGTTGACCAGGTATGCGGCCGCTGGTGCGAAGACATCGCGCCCGTGAAACGTGTTGCTGACAGCCGGCAGGCGGTAATCCGGGTTGGTGAGGCTAACCGCTTCCTGCACTCCGGTGGAGGCCAACACAAAGCCAAGCACACCGTTGTCGGGTGCCACAAACATGCCATGGTCGGTGCGAACAGCTAGCGCCGGCCGCTCGCTGCCCACACCTGGATCAACCACCACCACGTGGACGGCGTCGGGTAGAAAGAAAGGAACTGACTGGTACAGCGTGAAGGCACCCACTCGCACGTCCTGCGGTGGCACCTGATGGCACAGGTCCACGATGACCACGTGCGGTGCGATGGACAGGATAACCCCCTTCATGATGCCCACGTAGGCGTCACTGTGGCCAAAGTCAGTGATCAGCGTGATGATCCGCAACCGGCTGCACTCCCTTCATGCTCAGCCCAATTCGCCCCCGCTCCAGGTCGATCTGTATGACCGTCACCTTCACCACATCTCCCACGCCGACCACGTCAAACGGATTCTTAACGTAGCGGTCGGCCATTTGGCTGACGTGTACCAGGCCGTCCTGTTTGACTCCGATATCGACAAACGCGCCAAAATCTACAACGTTCCTCACCGTCCCGGTCAGGACCATGCCCTCTCTCAGGTCTTCCATTTGCAGCACGTCCCGACGCAGGACAGGTGCCGGCAGCCCGTCACGCGGGTCGCGTCCCGGCCGGGCCAGTGACTGGAGTATGTCAGCCAGCGTAGGTTCGCCCACCTCCAACAGTGCTGCCAGATCGCTCAGCTTTTCCTCGTGGCTCAACGCCTCGATCTTGGCGGGCAAGTCTTTCTCGTCGCCACGCACGCCCAGGTACTCAAACAGGCGGCCAACCACCGGGTAGCTCTCTGGATGGATGAACGTATTGTCCAGAGGCTGGTCGCTGCCCGCGATTTTGAGGAAACCGATAGCCTGCTGGTAGGTCTTGTCACCCAATCCCGTCACCTGCTGCAGGTCCTGTCGGCTGCGGAATGGGCCGTTCTGGTCCCGGTGCTTGACGATAGCGTTGGCCTGGCGACGATTGATGCCGGCCACATAGCTGAGCAACGACGCGCTGGCAGTGTTCACATCAACCCCCACGTGGTTGACCGCGCTCTCCACCACAGCGTCCAGCGCTTCGGCCAGCTGCTTTTGGTTCACGTCGTGCTGGTAAAGGCCGACACCAATGGATTGGGGGTCGATCTTCACCAGTTCGGCCAGGGGGTCTTGCAGCCGACGGGCTATCGAGACGGCGCCCCGCATGCTCACGTCCAAATCGGGAAACTCGGTCCGTGCCAGATCGCTGGCCGAGTAGACCGATGCGCCCGCCTCACTCACCATCACATAACCGACCGCCCGCCCCTGGGGACCGCTCCGGCTGACCTCCGCCACCACCTCGGCCGCCAGCCCCTCTGTCTCCCGACTGGCTGTGCCGTTGCCAATGGCAATCACCTCGACGCCGTGCTCCTGCACCAACCCCATCAGAACCGTCCCGGCCTGGTCCCACTGCTTCTGAGGCTGGTGAGGGTAAATGGTGGTACCGGTCACGAACTTGCCGGTAGGGTCCACCAGGGCCAGCTTGCAGCCGGTGCGATAGCCGGGGTCAATGCCCACCATCGTTTTGCCCCGCAAGGGTGGTTGCAGCAGCAGCTGGCGCAGGTTGGCGGAGAAAGTCTGGATGGCGTGTTCGTCCGACGTCTCGGTGGGCTTGCTCCGTAATTCCCGCTCAATGGAAGGGGCCAGCAATCGCTGATAGCCGTCCGCAACGGCCTGGCGGATTTGGTCCGCGAAAATGGAACGGGGGTTGGTGACCACCTTGCTTCCGATAAGTCTGGATATGTCCCCGTCCGGTCTCTCCAGCTTCACTTTTAGGACGCCCTCGCGCTCACCCCGGTTGATGGCCAACAGGCGATGCGGGGCAACGACGCTCAGTTTCTCGCGATAGTCGTAGTACATCCGGTAGACGCCCCGTTCGTCCTTGGATGCGTCCGCCTCGCTCACCACCAGCCACGCTGCGTCCCACGTTTGGGCGCGTACCGCGGCCCGCAGGTCAGCATCTTCAGCCACCGTCTCAGCCACGATGTCACGAGCGCCAGCATAGGCGTCCTCAATGGTAGGCACCGCCTCCCTGACAAAGGGGGCGGCTACCGTGGCTAGATCGCCATCGATCACTTCCTGGGCCAGTATGATCTGGGCCAGAGGCTCTAGCCCCCGTTCGCGCGCGATAGTGGCCCGGGTGCGCCTTTTGGGTTTGAACGGGAGATACAGATCCTCTACCTCCTGAAGGCTGCTGGCATCCTCAATACGAGCCCGGAGCTCGTCATCCAGCTTTCCCTGCTCTTGGATGCTTCCTAACACGGTCTCCTTGCGAGCGTCCAGATTGCGTAAATATGCCAGTCGTTCCTTGATAACACGCAGTTGCACTTCGTCCAGCCCGCCGGTCGCCTCCTTGCGATACCGGGCCACAAAGGGCACTGTGTTGTCCCCGTCAAAGAGCTCGGTGGAGCGCGCGACCTGGCGGGGTTGGATTCCCATCTCGCTGGCGATGGTTTCAGCATAGTTGACAGGCATACTACTGGTTCCTCGTGCTGTGGTCAGAATCAACAGACGTCAGCGGTGAAGGTTGAGCGAGCGGACAGGTCACCCGTGCCCTGCCTCGATCATCCGTCAATCCTGGCTCTCCGTTTCGTCCACCAGGTGACCCACGACGACCAATCGCCGCTGATATCTGCTCAGGTCGTCGCTCCAATTGCTGCAGGTGATAAGCGTCACCTGCCCGGTGTCAGAGGGATGAGCGACGTGAACATCGGTACGCTCGACCGACCGCCGGGAGTCCACGATGTACGTGTAGGATAGGTCGCCGTCATAGACGATGATGTCATCACCTGGCTGCAGTCGCCCCAGCCCGATAAAAGGGCCGTAAACGTCGTGCGCCACGGTTGCGTGAGCGGCCAGCACCACGTTGCTGCCGTCACCGGGACTGGCCGTGCCTACCAGATGTCCCACCGTATCTGTCCCCAGGTGTTCAACCTCCCACGTTTCGCCGACAATGGGACATACGGTGACTGGGGCATCCAGCCCCAGGGCCGGGATCACCAGCCGGGTTGCCGGCCGCTCGGGAAGGGATATCGGCGCAGCGTGTTCGGTGAAGATGGTGGGGCTGGATGTAGGGGTGGTAGTCGGCCGAGGAGGCGTCGCGGTGGTCATCGGCAATGACACGGTCGGGCTCGTTGCCACAGGCAGCGACGTGGTTGGCGTGACAAACATCTCCAAGACGACAACTGGAGTAGGAGTAGCAGCAGGCATCTGAGTTGGCCAGGCTTGGGTCGCGACCGCAGGCGAGAGAGCAACGGCGGCCACGGACGGACGTGCTGATTGCTGCTTGCTACCCAGGTTGGAAGCGGACTGCCCCGGACCAACACCTCTGAACGCAGCCATCCCCATCACCACGCCACCCCCTATGACCACGCTCAGACAGCAGGCCGTGGCCAGGGCAACAGCAGTGGCAAGGATGCCGTCTCTCTTGTGTGAGGACATCGCACCGTTACTACGCGGCAACGTCGGTGTCGGCAGCACACCCTTCGAAGAAGGGATGCAATTGGCTCTTCAGTTCCTCGTCGCTCACCAGTTCATCCAGCAGCACCCAGCTGGATTCGGGCAGCTCCTCCCGGCGCGGCCTGGCCATAAGACGCACATTCCGCACCGACTCCAGCGTTTTCACGGCGTCGTCAATGTGGCCCAGGCGAGCCTCGGCGATGGCCTTAAGCAACAGCACACGCGAGCTGACGCCACCCACCTTTAACACAGTCTGTATGACCGACAGCACCTCTTGGGCCGGAATGTCTACCCTCAAAGCTGCTTCGGCCCACGCTTCCTGCCCGTCGTCGAAGTCCATTGGATTCATCTCGGCTACACGTTGCCAGTGCCGGGCGGCCTCATCAGCCTGGTCCTCACTGGCAGCCAACCAGCCCTGATAGAACCCCTTCCGCAGCGGGTTCTCTTCTTGTCTCAGGTATCTCCGTGCCTGGTCCAGGTGGCCGTGCTCCCACATCATCTGGTAGAGAGGGAAGACGTAAGCAGGGCCCTCTTCACTGTCCGCCCACGCCTGATCCCAGACGGCCAGTGCATCGACCACCCGCCCCTGCGCCCGGTAGAAGTCGAAGAGCGCCAGGTAGGTGTCCAACTGGCTCTCGGGGGTGGAAGCATTCGCGGCGGCACGGCGCAAGTTCGCTTCCGCCTCCTCCAGAAGACCCAGCCCCTCGCATTCCACGCCAATTCTCAACCAGGCAATGGGATCACCCGGCGATGCCACCGCTTCGGCCCGTAGCGCGTCCAGTCCCTCCTCTGTCTGGCCCATGTCAATTCGCACCAGGGCAGTCATCCCTCGCCACGTGCTACCCCGATCTGGTGCCATGTCGTTCAGCTGCTGGTAGATTTGCAGCGCCTGCTCGAAATCGCCCTGCCAGTGGTGAATACGTGCCTGTTGCGCCAGGCTAAGCACATGCAGGCTGCGCAGTGCTGGTCGTCTTTCCATCACGGCCGGCTTGAGCCCGGCCAGACGTTGGCTCAGGCGTTGATACTGCTCCAGGGCGCCAGCGTAATCACCGCTGGCCAACAGTGTCCTTGCCTGCAGTTCGATGTCTTCGTAACTGTCTGAGACCCACATTGAGGAGAGATCCTTTCCATTTGCACAATTGGCCGTCATTATATCACACCACATACCCGTGTCAAAGGATACTACAAAGGGGAGAAGCGTAACACCCATCGGTCGCACCGTGCCAACGCCGTCCCACACAATCCTCCCTACTCCCTACCTCCCACTCCCTACTTCCTGCCCCCTACACCGGCCATAGACCTCGGCCATATCGGCCAGGCGCCGTTTCATCTCGACCGTTATCGCGCCTGGAAGGAAGCGCCAGGTCCAGTTACCGGTAGCCCGGCCGGGATAGTTCATCCGGCTCTCTGAATCCAGCCCCAATACGTCTTGCAGCGGCACCACGGCTACGTCGGCCACCGAGCTGAGCGCCAGGCGGATCAGATCCCAGTTGAACTCGCGGCCGTCAGTGCCCATGTACTTCAAGGCCATCTCTCTCTCCTCGGCAGATGCAGAATACCGAAACCAACCCCAGGCCGTGTCATTGTCGTGAGTGCCGGTATATACCACGCAATTGCGAGGGTATTGGTAAGGCGGCTCCATTCTGGCCACGCCACCGCTGAAGGAAAATTGGAGCACCTTCATCCCGGGCAACTCGAACTGATCGCGCAGCGCTGTCACTTCCGGCGTGATCACGCCCAGGTCTTCGGCAATCAGCGGCAGGTTGTGCACGCTGAACCCATGCCGCAGCGCGTGAAACAGATCGGCACCAGGCCCCTTGACCCACCGACCCCGCACAGCGGTCTTCTCCCCCGCCGGGACTTCCCAATAGGCTTCAAAGCCACGGAAGTGATCCAGCCTGACAATGTCCACAGCGGCCAGCGTAGCCTTGACGCGATCAATCCACCAGCCATACCCACTCTCTTTCATCACGTCCCAGCGGTAGATGGGGTTTCCCCACAGCTGGCCCGTATCGCTGTAGTAGTCGGGTGGCACGCCAGCCACCGCCGTCGGCTCTCCCTGCGCGGACAGGTGGTAGAACTCTGGGTGAGCCCACACATCCGAGCTGTCGTGGGCCACGAAGATAGGTGTGTCGCCGATCAGGTTGATTCCGCGCTCGTTGGCAGCCCCTTTGAGCGCTGACCACTGTTTGGAGAACAGATACTGGTAGTACTTGTGACGGTAGCAGGAATCTGACAGGTCCCGCTGCCAGCGACCAACGGCCTGGGGCTGGCGACCGGCGATGTCCGGTTCCCACGTGTTCCAGACCGCTCCCCCGTGGGCCTCCTTCAGCGCCATAAACAGGGCGAAGTCCTCAAGCCAGGCGCTGCTATCTCTGGCGAAGGCGTCGAAATCATCTTGCAGATGGGGTCGCACGCCAGCCCTGAAACGCTCAAAAGACCGCGTCAGCATAGCCGTCTTGAATTGGATGACTGATCCATAGTTGACCCTATGCTCGGGAAACGAAGGCGTTTCGCGCACATCGGCCGGCCTGAGCAGGCCGTCAGCGACCAGCCTCTCCAGACTGATGAGCAGGGGATTGCCGGCGAAGGCCGAGAAGGACTGGTACGGCGAGTCCCCGTAGCCGGTGGGGCCGAGAGGTAGTACCTGCCATGCCCGTTGCTTGCTCTCGGCCAGGAAATCGAGGAAGTGATAGGCTTCCGGTCCCATCTCGCCAATGCCGAATCGGCCCGGCAATGACGTGGGATGCAACAGAATGCCGCAGGATCGGGTGGGACTCACGATGACTCCTTGTCTGGACTCTGTCGAGGTCCAATCAGGGTCTGTCCAGAATGCTAGGCAGACTTCCCAAGTTCTGAAAACTTCGGAAGTCTCCATAACCTAAAATATCGGACGCACCCTCCAATCAGTCTCTCGATTGGGGCCACACATGCTTCAGTCTCCTGTCAGCATACCAGAGCAGCCAGCCGCTGGCCAGTGCCAGTATTATCCACGGTGCCACGATGACCATCGGCCCGGGGCGAGCTGGATCCAGGAGACCGGCGTGTAGCCACCAGAAATCCGGCGTGTTCCGGCGCATGAACTCGGCCTGCAACAAGGCCTGACCGTTGGGCACGCCAGATGCCGTCGGGCCTTGCGCCAGAGCCTGCAGGCTGTTGGCAGCCGCTTGCCGGGTCTCCGGTCGCGCGTATGCTCGAATCAGTTCCACAGCCACCGGCCACTGCCGCCAGAGCGGCGAGTAGTCGGTCTGAAAGATGGTCTTGTCATAGGCTCGGGTTTGGTTCGCGTCAGCCAACACCTGGTACAGATAACGACTATGATCCACCAGAATGGCCGGCGTTTGGATGAGAAGACCCACGGCGAAAAGGATCGCAAAGAGCGCGGTGGCCAAGCGGCTCCGCCTCTCCTCCAACAAAGCGCCCAGGGGCAAGAAGCCAAATGGCAGCACCGGCAGCAGAAACCGGGGGCCCCAGTTGAACCCGCCCGTCCAGAAATTGTAGGGCGCATAGAAGGCCAACCAGGTAAGCCACAGCCCGGCCATCAGCCAGGCTTCGGCTCGGTGACGCCGGAAAAAGACCGCCCACGCCCCCAGGCCCAGAATCAACATTGGCGTGTACACCAAAATCCCCTTACCGGGGCTGAAGAGCAGTCCATACAGTCCCAGGGGGAATGGCGTGGTCCAGGCAATCTCGTGGTAACCGGTCGAAAACAGGGAACCGAAACGTTGCCAGTTGTAGGCACCACTCAGGCCCAGACCCACAGCAAGGCCGATGCCCAGCGACATGATGGCCCTCCCACGCCCGCTGGCTGACCTTGCCAGCACCAGGTACAGGCCGAGAACCGGGATGATCATGATCCCGCTGATGCGGAACTGGATGGTGGCGGCGGTCGCCAGCCCCAACACCCACAGCCAGCGCCGTTGAGCCGTTTGACGCCAGCAGTAGGCCGCGTAGACGGCGGCCAACACCAGGAAGGTCACGGTGGGCTGGGGGTAGAAGGTTTTCACGTATGGCCAGGCGATGGAGGCGAACAGGGCTGCCAGGGCGATCCATCGGGCGATGGACAGACGATAGCCCAACGCCAGGCCGAAGTGCATCACCAGCCAGCCGCAGCCAGCCAATGCCAGCGGGTTGAGCATGGAAGCCGCCAGCCGGGCACCCTGTGCATCTGAGACGACCGGGCTGAGACGGGCCAGCAGGATCCCCAGGAGATAGAGTGGTATGGCCAGCAGCGATTGTCCCATCCCGTATTTGGAGTATAACTGACCGTTACGACCAGGGACGGCGGAGGTCGTCGGCAGACTCTCCGCCGCGTGGGGCAGGAACAGGGGGTAACTCTCAGCCGGGTCCACCAGCGTTTCCCGGCCCACGGCCACACCCTGGCCGGCCAGCAGGTTCTGGGTGACACGGAACATCGTCTCCTCATCGCCCACGACCAGGTGTCCCCCGGCACTCAGCACCAACACGGCCACCAGCAGGCCAAGGAAAGCCACGTCAGACAGCGCAGCCCAACGCCGGCTCATCGGTCGTCCTCCAGCACTACCCGATAGACCTGTGTCCTACCGCCGTCGTACACTTGATGCAGACAGGGGAGGCTGCCCGGAGTGAAACCACCCAACGCCCGCTCAGAGGGGCCGTAGAATAGGTAGTCAATGTGATAGGTGGTCAACAGGGAGACTCGCTGCTCGTCGGATGCATCGTCGCCAAAGAAGGCAGCGACCTGTGCTCGTTTTTCGTCGGCATTCATACTCTGGGGACCGTGACCAACGAACGTCCGCACCAATGCCCTGGCCGGCAAGAGATTGCCGGTGTCGTAGGCGGCCAGGACCACGCTGTCGGGCGGAGCGTGGGTAGCCAGCCAGTCCATCGCGCTCAGGACTTGGCGTTGCTGGAAGACAAGCGGAGAGCGGGATGCCACCACCGCCGTCGATCCCATCAGCAACACCACATTGGACAACAGACTGACCACGACAAACGCGATCGTTGCCCTCCAACGCCAGGCACGCGGGACGTACCGCAGCAAATACAACAGTCCGCTGATCGCCACCAGGGTGAGCGGTACCTGGTACCCGTCCAAGAAGCGACGCTGCAGGTTGGACGGGATGTACAGTCCCACGGGCACCAGCACCACCCAAAGGATCAGGAAATGGTGGTGGTGCCATCGCCTGAGTGGATTTGGCCTGAGCAGCGCAACCAGTGCCAGCAGGCCGATCAACCCGTAGCCCAACACGTAATGAAGGGGATTGGGCGAGCGGATCCGGTTCTGCACCTGCCAGCTGTGAAAGACAGGGTTGCTGGAAAAGAGGTTGAAGGCGTACAGGAGGTAGGGACTGACCACCAGCCCGATAACGGCCAGTTGGGCCAGCGAGCTCCAGCCAGGACGACGCGTGCGCCAGGCTTGCCATACCCACCACAGGCCCAGCAAACCCAGTGTCAGCGGCACGCTATAGGGATGAACCGCGCTGAGCATCAGGCCCAACACGGCGGTGATGGCCGTCCGCCCCCAGCTGGGCTCCGCCACCAGCTGGAGGCCAGAGACGACCACCCACAGGATAAGGGCCTGCGCCAGTGCCAGGTGAGGGAAGGTAAGCATTGTTAGAAAGGCGGAGGCATCCGGCACCCATAGGTCAGTGGGCATCATTCCTGGTGCAAAGGGCTGCCCCAGCAGCAACCAGAGCCACCCCAGTCCCCCTCCCAGCGCCACCAGCAACAGACACAGGCGGCGCACCATCTGCCAGGTGGTGAAATGAGCGGCGAAACGATATACGGCAACCAGCAGGAACGGTGTGGTGACGATCTTGGCCAGATGGAAAGTGAGCGGGAGGGATATCCCCAGCCAGCGCCCTATCTTGCCCAGCAGCAGGTAGAAGGGGAAGACGTAGCCGGGCGCGTGCGTCTCTGGCGTGAACGGTATGTGGAAGGACCACCTCCCTTCGGCCCCCTGTCGCATGGCGGCCAGGTAGGTGTTGCCATCCTCCAAAGCAATGACGAAACCGCCGAAGGTGCTTTCCGACGTCTCCAGCAAGGCGCCAAGCAGGTAGGGAAGGGAGGTCAGCAGAAGCAGTACGGCGCTCCACCCGGCCACCCACAGCCACTCCCGGCGGCTTACTCGACCCGCTCTCATACGGCCCATCGCCACCAACAGTCCAGGGTTACATCTGCCGTGCCTACACGACAGCACCGGCTACGACGTGAGCACTCAGGATACGTCCACCGATTGAGACAGTCGCTCGATAGATTTCTCCACAAACCGGCCATCGTCAACCGTGATCTCAATGGCATTCTCAGGACACACGCTGACGCAGCGGCCGCAGCCCCGGCAGGCATCGCTTATAGCGGCACGGCCGTTGGCCATGTGGATGGCATCCACGAAACATACATTCTGGGTGCAGATCCCGCAACCGACACACCCCTCATTCACCGTCACCTCCACGCCCGGCATTCGTGTGATCCGGGCGCTGATCCGTGACGCCATGTGGGGCAGTACCCCCCATAGGCAGCAGCAGGGACAGCAGTTGCAGATGGTGAGCAGACTGTGACCAGGACCGACGCCCAGCCAGAATGTGTCCAGCTTGTTGCGGCCAATCATGTGAACCAGACCGGCCTCACGACAGCGCTTCACGTGCGCCAGCGCCTCTTCCTTGGTGACACGACGTCCCAGCTGAGGATTGATCCCCAGCGTCGGTTCTCCCAGAAAGAGGCAGCCTAATTCAACCGGGTAGTCGCTGCACCCGGCAGCGTCACGACACGGGCAGACATCCATAATCCAATGATACTGTGACTTCTCCACGAAGTGCTCCACCACCTGAGATGGAAGCACCATCTCGTCTGGCATATCGACTGGCCTGTCCAGATTGACTACCTGGTTCGGGGGCAGAAAGATCGCGTCGTCGTTCTCGAAGAACCAGTGATCAATGATACCGCCAACGACAGGCAGCTTCGTCGCCCAGGCTGGGAGAAGGCGGAACGGAAAACACATCTTGAGGAATCTCACGAACCACAGCGGTCGGCCTGAGCCCATCTCTACTTCAGCCCTGTCTCACGTCTTTGTCTGGCCCTGCGAGACACGAGACGAAGTGCCAGAGTGGATGCCCCCGCCAGCGCCAGGCCAGCGCAGGCGGCCAGCGACAACCATGTGCCATGGCGAAGCGAGGCGGGGTCGTACTGAAAGAGGACCCGATGTGTTCCCGCGTCCAGGGTCACACCCCGCAGCAGCCCGCACACCGGTCGCACCTGGTGTGGCTCACCGTCAACCGTGACGTGCCAACCTGGATACCACATCTCGCCCAGCACGAGCAGGCCCGGCTGAGGTAGACTGGCGTCCACCACGATGCGATCTGGTTGGTAGCTGGTGATGGCAACCGGATACTCTCCGGCCGCCACCGCCTCCGCCGCTTCGTCGGCCAGGGCGGTGAGTCGCTTGAGCCACCCATCATCGCCGACCTGACACTGCAACATCTCGGTGGGATGGCCAGGGATTGCCCAGGCACGGGGCAGGGCGCGTCTGTTGTGATAGACGTACGTGGCGGCAGGTGCGCTGACCGGCACCAGATCGTCCAAATGGATAGGAAAAGCAGATATCACGTACTCTACGTTGAGCAGACCCAGCAGCGTCAGATCAGGTCGCACGTCGCGCAGGGCTTCGTCTATCGGCTGGCCAGGGGGAAAACGGGGAACGGTGACGCTGAAAGCAGCCCCCTCTCCCTCAAACAGGTGGCCATACCCTCCGGCTGCCTCCATATAACGGTCGTAGGCCGCCAGGTGAACCGGCTCCACGCCATCGGCGGTCTGCAATCCAGCCCGGGCGGCCGTATGGGAGGGTATGCTGTAGCTGGGAGAGTAGGTGCGAAACAGGCCAGGCTGACGAGCCACGAAGCCGGCGACCCGCTCACCGGCGGCAAACGCAGCCGTGGGCGATACAAAACGCATCATGCCCGCGTCGAACGAGGCCAGATCGATGAACAGCAGACAGGTCAGAACCACCAGCGCCAGTCGCGACGGCAGCCGACCCCGGAGCATAAGCCCGATGATCACCAGGGTCGCCAGGGGAAAAAAAGCCAGCCCCAGTACGGCGCGATTGACCCCGTAGAGTGCCGCCAGCCCCAGACCCAGCGCCAGCGTGAGAGAGCCAATCGCGAGGGCCAGTCGGCCTGACCAGCGAGTCTGGCCGCCGGCCAAACGCTGAGCTCCCATACCGGCCAACACGGCCACTGCCAGCGCCGCCACCAAGAAAGCACGGGCCGGCGTGCGCACCCAACGCAGACCCGGCCCCCAACGATAGGCCAGCTCGAAGAGAGGAGTGGCCTGCCCCAAGGCGAACACCACTGCCAGCACCACCACTATGCCGAAGAACCAGGACCGTCGGTCGGCACGGTGCAGCCCCCAGCCAGCCAGCAGCAGGGGCACCAGCCCCAGGTACACCACCATCTCGTGGCCCCCTTGACTGCTGGGCAAGAAGAGCCCCACCGCCAGTGCCAGCGGGCTCAAGGCGAATTCGCCGGCTTCCGCGATTGACAGTGCCCGGTTGCTGTACCTCGCCAACTCGGCCAATGGCAACAGCTGGACCGCTCCCAGGAGAGCCGCCAGCACCGGGACGGAGAGCACAATCAGCGCCAGCTGCGCCCTGTCCCCTGCCCACGCAGTGAGACGCACAGGCGGCCGATGTGTCGCCGATTCTGGCCGCTTCTCCGGTTGGCCTGTGGCAGCCGGCCGGGCATCAATCCCATCAGCCTTCCGCCCTGAGAAGCACAGGCGGGACACCACGTGCCACACCGTGTAGGCAGCCAGCAGATAGCCGGTGTAGAGCATGATCAGCGTGGGGGTGGTGATTTGCATGGCCAGGGCGACAGCCGCCAGTGTAGCCCAGCGAGCACGGCCCTGGCGCAGGAGCATGGCCAGGCCTCCCAGCGCCCAGGGCATCCAGGCCATCGCCGCCACCATGCTGACGTGTCCGCCGGCCGCATGGGCCAGCAGCTTGCTGTTTAGCCCGAAGGTGAGCCCGCCGACGAGAGCCGGAATGGGGTCCAGACTAAAACTGCTTCGTAGCAGCCAGTAGACTCCCATGCCCCCCAGAAACAGGTGAAACACAAAGAGCAGGTTGAAGACCGGATTGATGGGTAGCACCAGAAACAGCCAGGCGGGCGGGTAGAAACTCATTGCCAGCTGGTTGGCGGCCAGCGGCATGC
>JAUVRU010000140.1 GCA_030597485.1 Anaerolineae bacterium | reverse complement strand
CTGGTGGCCTTCTTCGACGGGCCAAGTACAGACAGGCAAGTGATGAATGTTGGACAAACGTAATCGGGATGTCCCAGCAGCGTCGCTTGAACCACTGAACTGCTGAGTTCGCTGAATCCACTGAGCATCCAGCCGTTTCAATGCCTTCAGTGCACTCAATGTTTCAGTGGTTCAGCACTTCGCTGCCGGCCTCACTCTCCATTCATTGGATGGGACCATTCAAGACTCCATTGTCTGCACTTGGAGTATGGACAAGCAAGTACCCAGAGATTGCTTCTGCACGGGTGTGACCAATGTGCAGCAGCCTTACACCGGGTCTCTGCCCACGCGGTCACGCTCAGGCGATGCGCGCTAATCCTCGTCCAGTAGCCCGAGCAGCTCCTGGTACTCCTCGTCCTTCATGCCAAACCAGTTCTCCGGCTGGGGAAAGGTCTTGCCGGTGACCTCATCCACGTATTCCTTCAGGCCATTGAGGATGACCTGCCCAGCGTCAGCGTAGACCTTGGCCATTCGGGGCTTGAATTTCGGGTAGAGACCGAACATATCGTGGTAGATCAACAGCTGGCCGTCGGCGTGCGGCCCGGAGCCCCGGCCGATGATCACGCAATCCCTGGCCCGTTCGGTGATGATGCGGCAGACGCGATCGGGGACCATCTCCAGCAAGATGGCGAACGTGCCCGCCTCCTCCAGTGCCCTGGCATCGTCTATGATCTTCCTGGCCTGGAGCGCCCCTCGACCCTGCACCCGGAAGCCACCCAGCGCGCTCACGCTCTGCGGTGTCAGCCCCAGATGCCCCATGGTGGGAATGCCAGCGGCCACAACTCCGGCAACACGGTCGGCCATCTCAGCCCCGCCCTCCAGCTTGATGGCATCGCAGCTGGCTTCGGCCATGAAGCGGCCGGCGTTGCGGATGGCGCTCTCCACCGATGGTTGGTATGTCATGTAGGGCATATCGCCCACCAGGAAGGCGTTGGGCGTGCCCCGGCGCACCGCCTGAGCGTGACGCATCATGTCGTCCATGGTCACTGGCAACGTGCTATCGTACCCCAGCATGGTCATGCCCAGGCTGTCGCCCACCAGCACCATGTCAACCCCGGCCTCCGCCTGAAAAGGGGCGGTGGGATAGTCATAGCAGGTGAGCATGGTGATGAGAGTGCCATCTGCCTTCTTCTTGAAAAGCGTCGAGAGTGTCACTTTCTTGCGTTCGGACATGTCTAAGAGCCTCCTTTGGCTTGAGTATGTTAGCCACTTGTGGCAGATTGACTTCGGTGAACTTCAGTGGCTTCACGGCGGGCAGCGCACATTGAGGATGGTCTTCCAATCACTTGGCAGCGCCAATGTGCCACAGGGCACCGTCCTCTTGCATGACACGCTCCAGGATCGCGTCACGGGTCTCGTTCAGCTCGTCCAGCATAACCTGTCGAGCGGCAGCTGCGTCGTGGGCGCGCAGTGTCTCGATGATGCGCCCGTGTGACACCTCCTGGACCTTGCCGGCGCGACGCAACACCATGAAACGAGCTAGCCGGTCGTGCAGGTGTCCAAGCGTCTCAGCCAGCTCACTATTCCCCGATGCCTCCGCAATGAGGTAATGAAACCGTTGGTTCTCGTCAGTGTAGCGGTCGTACGATTCGTCGTCGTCGCCAGCATAACCGGCGTGGACCTGTGCCAGGTGCCCAATCTCGTCGGCCGTGATGCGCCCGGCTGCGCGTTCCACCGCAGCCAGCTCCAGAATTTCTCGCAGTTCGAGCATATCGCGCAACCCTTTCAACGTGACCCGGGTCACGAAGTACCCTGAGCGAGGCTTGATGGTCACCAGCCCCTCTTGAGCCAGCATCTGCAGCGCATCCCGAACCGGTGTCACGCTACTGCTGTGACTATCGGCAAGATCCTGGACAGTGAGCCTTTCACCCGGGCGCCGGTGCCCCATGATGATGGAGCGGCGCCACTCTCTGTAGATCCTCTCCTTGGATGTCTCGTTTGCTCCCGGTGGTGACATATGAGTACCTCCCACGTGGCAGCAACCATCCCACGCTGGCAGTCTGCAGCCATCAACGCCGCAATTATACCATAACCGGCATCGGTTTTCAATGCTGATACCCTTGAAACGGAGAACTGAAATGATAACCAAAGGATTCATAAGAAAATCCATTGACATCTGATAGCTGGCGTGGTAGAATTGATGTGTCAGTTCATCGACCTCATATATCAGTTGAGGGTGATTCCATGATCGAAACCCACGGTTTGTCCATGACCAGTGCTCACCACAGCCGTTTGGGCCAGCAAGAATGCGAAAAGATCCACACGGCAACGCTGGAGATCCTGGCCCGAGTAGGTGTTGACGTTCACGACGAGCTGGCCAGGAACCTCTTGGTGGAAGGCGGCGCCAAATGTGACGGCACCCGCATTCGGATCCCGGAACACATGGTGACGAAAGCGCTGGCCACCACGCCAACACGTATGGCTCTGTGCGACCGTAATGGCGAGGTTGCCATACGTGCGGGCGGCTACAATACCTACTACGGCGGCGGTTCAGACTGCCTCAACATCCTGGATCACCGCACCGGCCAGCGGCGCAAGCCGGTCCTTCGGGACGTGGCGGAGGCAGCCACTCTCATGGACGCGCTGCCCGAGATCGACTTCGTGATGTCGATGTTCTTGCCGGCTGACGTGGATCAGCGGGTTTACGACCGCTACCAAATGGAGACTATGCTCAACAACACCACCAAGCCCATCGTCTTTGTCACCCCCGAGTTTCAAGGCTGTGTGGCAGTGGTCGAGATGTGCGAGATCGTGGCCGGTGGAGCTGAGGCCTTCCAGCGTTGCCCTTCTGCTGTCTGTTACATCAATCCGACATCGGGCTTGATCGCCAACGCCGAGGCGTTGCAGAAATGCATGTATCTGGCCAAGAAGGGGTTGCCGCAGCTGTACATCCCGCTGAACGCTGGCGGCGTGAATTCGCCGGTGACCACCGCCGGTTGTATGGCGTCCATGAACGCGGGGACCTTGCTGGGCATTGTGCTCAGCCAGCTGGTGCGCGAGGGAACCCCGGTCGCGGTTCCCGGCTGGAACGGTGGCCCGTACAACCTGCAGACAATGGTGGGCAATTACGTGCTGGCCAATGAACAGGGTGTTGCCACGTCGATGGGGAAGCACTACGATCTTCCTGTCTTCGGACTGGGCGGTGCAACCGACTCGAAGGTGCTGGATCAGCAGTGCGGCGCTGAGGTGATGCTAAGCTTGCTGACCGCGCTCATACACGGTGCCAACATCGTCCACGACGTCGGGTTCATGGACGCCGGCCTCCAAGGCTCCCTGCAACTGATTGCCATTGCCAATGACCTGCTGGGCTTCATCCGGGCGGCGACAGCGGGCGTGGTGGTCAATGACGAGACCCTGGCCTTGGATGTAATCGAAGAGATGGGCCCTACCGGCAACTACCTGGAGCACGAGCACACGATCGGGCATTTCAGGGAGGCCCACTACTCCAAACTGGCCGACAAGAACGTCTACCCGGTTTGGCTCAAGCGAGGCGGCACCACCATGGAAACGCGGGCAGCCAGGCAGGTGGACGACATTCTCGCCAGCCACCAGCCGGAACCCCTGCCCGGCGACGTTCAGCGCGACATCAGGAAGGTCGTCCAGCGTGAGCTAGAGCGTATCGGTAGTCGCTGATGGCACTGCGCCCATCTGCAACTCTCTGACGGAGATGGCCCTAATGCATAACCAAAAACCGTTTTTCATGCGGGACCCCTGGGAGTACGATCCACAGGCACCGCGCCCGGTCCGCCCCGACAGTCACCTGGGGTTCGACACCCGGGCCCTGCACGCCGGTTTCCACCCGCTCAAGAACGTGGAGGACTTCAGGTCATTTGTACCGCCCATTGTCCAGTCCATGACCTATCCCTACCAACGCTTCGATAAGTTTCCCGACTACATTTATGGACGGAGCAAAACCCCGACAGTGAGCGTGCTGGAGGAGCGGCTGGCGGCGCTCGAGGGCGGGGAAGGGGCTGTCACCGCCAGTTCGGGTTCGCAGGCGCTTTTCAGCCTGATTTTCACCCTGGCTCGGCCTGGCGACAACGTGGTGACCTCCTTGAACATCTTTGGCGAGGGCTACAAGCAGGCAGCGACCATCTTCCCCGAGCGCTGCGGCGTCGGTTTCCACTTCGTCGACGACCCGGCAGATCCCAATTCCTGGGATAGAGAGATCGACGCCAAGACGCGTCTGGTGTGGGTGGAAACACCCAGCAACCCCTGTCTGTCTGTGGCCGACATTGCCGCCGTCGCCCAGGTGGCGCATTCACACAGTGTGCCGCTTCTGGTGGACAACACCACGGCAACTGCCGCCTTGCAGCAGCCCATGGCATTGGGAGCCGACATCGTCTTGCTCTCCCTGACCAAATTCCTTTCAGGCAACGCCACCGTGCTCGGCGGTGCTATCGTCGGGCCAGAGGCGTTGGTCGAGGACATTCGGTGGAACACCATTGAGTTCATCGGCGCCATCATGCAGCCGATGGAGGCCTGGCAGATGCTACAGTACCTGGAGACGTTGTCCCTTCGAATGGAACGGCACAGCGCCAACGGCCAGAAGGTGGCGCGAGCCCTGGCAGACCATCCCAAGGTGCTGCGGGTGAACTACCCGGGACTGCCCCGTCACCCTCAGCATAGGCTGGCACAGCAGCAGATGAGTGCAAGCGGCGGGCTCCTCTCTTTTGTCGTGCCTGGCGGCCTGGAAGGCGCGGCTACGGTGATGAACAACCTGGAGCTCGTTGTTCACGCGGTCACGTTTGGCACCAGCCGGACCATCTGCATGCATCCGGCAACGATCACTCACGAGCACATGACTCCGCAGGAGCGGGCCGCAGCGGGGATTGACGATGGCCTGATTCGCCTCTCCGTCGGGTTGGAGGACCCGGAGGATGTGATCGAGGATTTGGACCAGGCATTGGCATGGTTGTAAGGGAGGCCCAATGGCGAAGTACGTAGCAGCCATAGACCAGGGAACGACCAGTACCCGCTGTATGCTCTTCGACCAGGGTGGGCAGACGGTCAGCATCGCCCAGAGTGAGCACCACCAGCTCTATCCGCAGCCAGGTTGGGTCGAGCACGATCCGCTGGAGATCTGGGAACGAAGCCAGGATGTGATCGCAGGTGCCGTGGCCAAGGCCGGAGCCCTGCCCGGCGACATCGCTGCCGTAGGGGTCACCAACCAGCGTGAGACGACCCTCATCTGGAACAGGCACACCGGCCAACCCTATCACAATGCCATCGTGTGGCAGGACACCCGCACCAAGGGCCTCTGCGACGAACTGGCAGCCGATGGGGGGCAGGATCGCTTCCGGGCTCAGGTCGGTCTTCCCCTGGCAACCTACTTCTCCGGCCCCAAGATCAAATGGCTGCTGGACAATGTGGAGGGTGTTCGCGATGCGGCCCAGCGCGGCGTGGCCATCTTCGGCAACATCGACACCTGGGAGATCTGGTGGTTGACCGGCGGGCCGGACGGCGGCGCTCACGTCACCGACGTGACCAATGCCAGCCGAACCATGCTGATGAACCTGGAAACGCTGGCCTGGGATGAGCAAATCCTGGGCGTGTTGGGCATCCCCCAACAGATGCTGCCACGCATTGTGTCATCCAGCGATCCCGAAACGTGGGGAAGAACATCCGAGGATGGCCCCTTCTCCGACACCATCCCGGTTTGCGGTGATCTGGGGGATCAGCAGGCAGCCCTGGTTGGCCAGACCTGCTACCGGGTGGGCGAGGCGAAGAACACATACGGCACCGGGTGTTTTCTGCTGCTCAACACAGGCACCAGGCCGATTACATCTCACACTGGCCTGCTGACCACGCTGGCCTACCGGATGGGTGACCAACCGGCCATCTATGCCTTGGAGGGTTCCATCGCGGTCGCCGGCGCGCTGGTGAAGTGGCTGCGGGACAACCTGGGCCTTATCAGGCAGTCATCTGAAATTGAAGGCCTGGCACGAACGGTGGAGGACAACGGCGGCGTCTATTTCGTGCCCGCGTTCGCGGGACTGTTTGCCCCTCACTGGCGCTCGGATGCCAGAGGCGTTATCGCCGGCTTGACCGGCTACGTCAACAAAGGCCACCTGGCCCGGGCCGCACTGGAGGCTACCGCCTACCAGACGCGCGAGGTGCTGCACGCTATGGAAGTGGATTCGGGCGTGGCTTTGAAGGAGCTGAAGGTGGACGGTGGCATGGTCCACAATG
>JAUVRU010000063.1 GCA_030597485.1 Anaerolineae bacterium | reverse complement strand
GAGATGGAGGACGAGGCCGCAGAGCATACTCACGGGGCGACCGTTGCCCGGTGACCTGCCGCAGCCCCGGGCAAGTCCAGCAAAAGCTCCATCGCATGGGGCAGGGCGGGCAATATGCTGTCCAGGTTCTCACGGGTGGCTTTGGGGCTTCCGGGAAGGTTGACAATGAGTGTATGCCCCCGGATGCCCGCCACTGCCCGGCTGAGCATTGCGTGAGGTGTTATGAGCCGGCTGTCGCGTCGCACCGTACCTCTCAGCCCGGGCGCCTCCCGCTCGATGACTGATTTGGTGGCTTCGGGAGTCAGGTCACGAGGTGCAAAGCCGGTGCCACCGGTGGTGAAGACCAGGTCCAATTTGCGCTCGTCGCTCCAGGTGATGAGGATATTCCTGACAGCATCAAACTCATCCGGCACCACAGAGTATTCCACCACCTGGGCCGCCATACGTTCGGCGATCATCTCCTGGATTGCAGGACCACTACGATCTTCGTACTGGCCGCTGGCTGCGCGGTCGCTTACTGTGAGGACGCCTACCCGAGTCACGCCTTACCCTCCTACCACTTGCCGCCAGGGGCCGTGTATTCCATCGTCGGTGACACCATAGTAGACGTGAAGGGTGCCATCCGTCTCACGATGAACCAGGTCGTAGCGTTGTTTGGTGCCACGCTTGTACCGTTTCAGCAAGCCAACATCTCCCGCCCACTTCGCGTCTTCTGCCTTCACACCATGTTTGACCGATTCGGTGATGGCATATTGCCACAGTCTGCGCGCGGACTGCTGGGTGACGTTATGCACGACGTTTCCATTACGGAGATCCTTCATGGCATAGTATCGGTTTCCCTTGCGCTCCTCACTGAACGCGATCTCGACGCCTGTCTTGGGCGGCACAATCCCGCTTTCGACTGGCTCAGCCTTTTCTGCGGTTTCGGTGTCTGCCTCAGCCTCAGCCTTGGCGGGCTCTGCGGCTGACGGGGGACCTTCGGCCTGCTTCATCACCAGACGGACGATTTCGTCGCGGACGGCCATGTTGGACTCGGACTCATTGCGGACGTAGATTTTGTTCTCGTCCACGGCATACGGCGGCTCCTTGCCCACCGGCACCCCTATCCGCAACACCTTTGTCCCCCGAGACGCCAGTGTATCAATTGATACGTGCAGGGGCGGCGTTATCTTGCGTTCGATCTCCGCCCTGAGGGTACTGATAGCTTCGGGTGCGTTATCAACACCGACGGGCGGGGATTTGGTGTTCGCCGACGCGCCTACGTAGATAGAGCCGCCATTGGTGTTGGAGAATGCACAGACATCGCAGATGATGGCGTGCAGCCGCCCGCCGTGACGGGTCATCCTTTCGTGAAATGACTGGACGATGCTGGCGCCCTGCTCGCGCGCGGCCTGCACGTGGTCAAAAGGATCCTGCGTAGTAGGACGGTAAGGCCGGGTACGGGCAAGATCCTGGCTCTGGAAAACCTCCAGCAAAGCCTCAAAGGACGCCTCCTCAAGAAGCACTTCAGTAACCCGGTCTCCAACACCGAGCTGGTTCTTGTCACGCGGGTCTCGACTGAGCTGATGGGAGTCGGATCCCTGGATGCAATGCATCGCTCGAGGGTATTCAGGCTTTGAGCCATTGAAGAAGAGCGCAGTGCGCCGCCGGCCCTTGCTTTCCAGATCGGTCACTTCCAGCGCGTGCAGATGGGGGTCTTGGGTGTAGGCGATCTTCGTCTGCCCCCCAAAGTCGAAACCGCGCAGTGCTACCCCGTGGCTGGAATTGGCGTGAGCCGCTATCACCAACCCGCCGGCCTCGTTGATGATCCGGTAGGCGGTCAACACGTCAACGGTGGCACCTACCTCGGTGGAACCTTTGTCCAACTGGTCGGCCGGGACGTTGAGACGAAGCAAGACATATTCTAACTCTCGAACAGTGATTTGGGGAGCAAAGATGCCCAGGATGTGAAAGCCCAGCGTTGCTGTCAGCTCGAATCCAGGCAGGACCAGGATCTTTTCCAACAGCCGCCGATACTCGTCCAATCGGCGCTTCTCATCGGCGTGAAGGCGTTTTCGTTGTTCCAGCAGCGTCAGATCCTCGATTTCCTTCCGCATCGACGCATAGCCCATCATCGTGTTGTGGTCGGTGAAGGCGATGATATCCAACCCTCGGCTCTCGGCCTGCTGCAGGATATCTAAATACGAAACGTTGGGCTGAGCATAGTCGGCTGACCCGGGTGTGTGCAGGTGAAGGTCAACCCGGTACCATTGCCTCTGGCCCCGTCCTGAGTGATGTTTTCTGACCACTGGTCATCTGCTCCTATTGTTGGCGACGGGTAGGCCCCGCAGGGCCACCCTCACCGATTCCTGCTTTCAGGCCGCTTCTTGTCATTCGCCTGACCATCGCGCAAAGCGGCATCCAGCACCTCATCTACTCGGTCCACCAGAATGACATTCATTTCCCCGCGGACTTCGGGAGGCAGGTCATCCAGGTCCCTCTCGTTGCGTTCGGGAATGATCACGGCACGCAATCCGGCCCGGTGAGCGGCCAGGATCTTCTCCTTGATTCCGCCGACTGGCAGCACCTGCCCTCGGAGTGTGATCTCACCGGTCATGCTCACATCGTCGCGGACGGGACGCCCGATCAGCAAGGAAGCCAGCGCGGTGGCGATGGTGATTCCGGCTGATGGACCGTCTTTGGGTACAGCGCCGGCCGGTACGTGAATGTGAATGTCGCTGGCACTGAAGAAATCCTCGTCAAAACCCAGGTTGTCTGCCTGCGAACGGATGTAGCTCAGCGCTGCCTGGGCCGACTCCTTCATCACGTCCCCCAGCTGGCCGGTGATGGTAAGCCCTTTCTTACCTGGCATCTTGGTCGCCTCGACAAACAGAATGTCACCGCCGGTAGCCGTCACTGCCATGCCCGTGGCGACACCTGGCATCTCAGTGCGTTCGGCAGCCTCGAAGAAGAAACGACGCTTACCCAAATACTCCTGGACCTGGTCGCTCTCCACTTCCACCGGCTCGGCATTCCCCTCGGCGACACGGGTGGCAACCTTGCGGCACACTGCGCCAATCTGACGTTCCAGGTTGCGCACGCCAGCCTCACGGGTGTACTCGCGAATGATAGTGAGGATCGCCTCGTCCGTGAAGGAGATTTCTGATTCTCTCAGCCCGTTTTCCCGAATCTGGCGCGGGATGAGGTATCCCTGGGCGATATGGAGTTTCTCGTCATCGGTGTATCCAGAGAGCTCCAGCACCTCCATCCGATCACGCAGAGGCCCGGGGACGGTGTCCAGCAAGTTGGCCGTGGTGATAAACATCACCTGGCTCAGGTCAAAGGGCACGTCCAGGTAGTTGTCGCGGAACTCCCGATTCTGCTCCGGGTCCAGCACTTCCAGCAAGGCGGAGGAAGGGTCCCCACGCCAATCAGCGCCGATCTTGTCCACTTCATCCATCATTACCACCGGATTCTTGGACCCGACGCGCCGGATTGCCTGGATGATGCGGCCGGGCATGGCGCCAATGTAGGTGCGACGGTGACCACGGATCTCTGCCTCATCCCGCACACCTCCCAGGCTCATGCGGATGAACTTGCGCCCCAGCGATCGGGCGATGGACTGCCCCAGCGATGTCTTGCCCACACCAGGTGGTCCCACAAAGCACAGAATGACGCCCTCTCGCTCACGACGGATGAGATCGCGAGCGGGCATTGGCCCCTCTTCTTCGGTCTCTTCCCGCTCTGCAGCCCGTTCCATACGCAGCTTGCGTACCGGCAGGTACTCCAGAATGCGGTCCTTGATCTTCTCCAGGTCATAGTGATCCTCATCCAACACCTGGCGAGCAAGCGGGATGTCGAACACGTCCTCGGTGGTTATCGCCCAGGGCAGGGAGGTCAGCCAATCGAGGTAGGTGCGAATCACACCATACTCCGCAGCCGCCGGGTGCAATTTCTCCAAACGACTGAGCTCCCGCAGTGCTTCCTTCTCCGCCTCTTCAGGCATCTGGGCTTCCGAGATCTTGGCGCGAAGTTCCTCGATCTCTACTTGTTGATCGTCGCCCTCGCCCAACTCGCGCTGGATGGCCTTGAGCTGCTCGCGCAGGAAGTACTCGCGCTGCATCTTCTCCATCTCGGACTGAGCCTCGGTCTGGATTTTCTTGCCCAGCTCCAGCACTTCGAGTTCGTGGTTGAGGATGGTGGTAAGATGGCGTAGCTTGTCAGTCACCTTGTCCAGCTCGAGGATGTTCTGAGCATCCGGTATATCCATGCGGACGCTGGTGCTGATCAGGTATGCCAGTTGACGCGGGTCGCTGCTGCCCGACACGGCCATCAGCAATTCGTCGGGCAGATGCGGTACCAAAGCCACCAGACGACTGAAAAGATCGACCGCGTTGCGCACCAGGGCCTCGGCCTCGAGGTCATCTTCCTCAGGCGTGATGTCATCTGCCTGGGATACCCTGGCCTTGAGATAGGGCTCTTCCGCGATCCACTCGTCAATCCGGATGCGCTCCACACCTTGCACGATGATGCGCATGGTGCCATCCGGTGCCTTGATGAGACGGTGGATGATGGCAGCAGTGCCTACTTGATACACCTCGTCGGGGCCTGGCTCTTCGATCTCAGCGTCCTTTGAGGCCACCAGCCCCACATGTCGGTCACCGACGGCAACGTCGTCTATCAGGCGAATAGAACGAGCCTGACCAACCGTCAGAGGGACAACCATCAGAGGGTAAACCACCACCCCCCTCAACGGCAAGATAGGCAACTCTTCTGGAATCTCCGACTGGGCTGACGTATCTTCTCCTTCGCCCTCATCGGCTTCCGGGTCAAGTTCACTCAAACTGACTTCCGGCATCTACTAACTCCTGTGAACTTTGGGCATAGTGATGAGCAGAAAACCGTTGTGATAGGAGGCCTCAATGCCATCTGCGTTGATCTGCAATGGTACATCAATGTCGGTGCGGAACTCACCGTAGGATATCTCCATTTGGTGATACCCCACCTTCTCCGACGGATCGTGTCTTGCTCCCCGAACCATCAATGTGCGCTCAGCGAAGGTGATCTCAAAGTCGTCTTCGGACATGCCGGCGACTTCCAATTTGATCACGATGCTATCATCGGTCTCATATACGTCCGTAGGCGGTCGCCAGCTCTGATCTTGATAAGCCAGAGACCATTGACGGCCCAACACAATCGTATGCGAGATCCGGCTGGTCGCCGAGATCCCTCGCCGCACGCTCGCATGATGTGGACGCTGACTTACCATCAAATCCGCTCCTGTCACAATCTCAATCAATCATATCTGCCGGATTATACCACGAGCCACAAGCGGAGAGCAACTTGAACATAACGGGAACGTTGGGAGACAATGCAAAGGCCAGATAATGCCGCAAATCACTTGACAAGCCCTATGGCCTATGATACTATGGCTATGCGTCAGTTAGGTGGAATGACGCGACACTGGATAGGCAGGCCCGATTCTGTTTCTATTATCCCCAGACAGCAGTGTTATCGCACAGTTACCAACCCATCACATATTCAGAGGAGGTTTCTGGCATGATCACCATCAAACATCCGGTACCGAGCGACATCGAGATCGCGCAGGCAGCGGTCCTGGATCCCATCAAGAAAGTTGCCGAATCAGTGGGTTTGAGTGAGGACGATCTGGATTACTATGGCAAAGACAAGGCCAAGATCCATCTTGATGTTCTCGACAAGCTTAAGGATCGTCCCCAGGGGAAGTACATAGATGTGACTGCCATTACCCCCACGCCTCTGGGAGAGGGCAAGACGACGACGACCGTGGGTCTGAGCCAGGCGCTCGGGGCTCATCTGGGCAAGAATGTGTTCACGTGCATTCGGCAGCCGTCGCAGGGTCCCACCTTTGGAATCAAGGGAGGAGCGGCCGGTGGCGGTTACAGCCAGGTCGTTCCTATGGAAGACTTCAACCTGCATCTGACAGGTGACATCCACGCGGTGACTGCTGCCAATAATCTGCTGGCAGCGGCGATTGACGCGCGGATGATGCATGAACGCAACCTTGGTGACCGCTTCAAGGAGGTCAGTGGCCTGGACCCCCTTGGCATCAACCCTTACGCTGTGACCTGGGCCCGGGTCCTGGATGTGAATGACAGTACTATGCGCAATATCGTCGTGGGCCTGGGCACCAAGATGGATGGTCTACCTCGTCAGCCAGGTTTTGACATTGCGGTAGCCAGCGAGGTGATGGCGATTCTGGCACTGACGAGTGGCCTTCAGGACATGCGGGAGCGATTGGGACGCATTGTCATCGGTCAGGATTGGAAAGGGAACCAGGTGACGGCCGAACAGTTGGGTGTGGCTGGCGCGATGACCGTGTTGATGAAGGACGCGATCATGCCCAACCTGATGCAGACGCTGGAGGGCACGCCAGCACTGGTTCACGCTGGCCCATTTGCCAACATCGCCCATGGCAATAGCAGCATCATCGCTGATCAGATAGCGCTGAAACTGGCCGACTATGTGGTGACCGAGTCCGGCTTCGGTGCTGACATCGGCATGGAGAAGTTCTTCGACATCAAGTGCCGCTACTCTGGCTTGGTGCCCAACACCGTGGTTCTGGTGGCGACCATCCGTGCCCTCAAGATGCACGGTGGTGGCCCCAAGGTGATCGCCGGCCGCGCGCTGGACCAGGCATATGTCGAGGAGAATCTGGAACTGGTGGAGAAGGGTGGCGCCAACCTCGTCAAGAACATCGAGATAGCCAAGTTGTTCGGCATCCCGGTGGTGGTCGCCATCAACCAGTTCAAGGATGACACGCCGGCTGCGATCGCGCTGGTGAAGCGTATTGCCGAAGAGGCAGGCGCTTATGCGGCTGTTCCTTCCGATCACTGGACCAATGGTGGTGCCGGCTCGGTTGAGCTGGCGGAGGCAGTGGTGGACGCCTGCGAGCAACCCAACGACTTCAAATTCCTCTATCCCCTGGAAATGCCCATCAAGGAGAAGATTGAGACGATCGCCGCCAAGGTATACGGTGCGGAAGGGGTAGACTACACCCCATTGGCCAGCCAGCAGATCGCCGGCTACGAGAAAGCTGGCTTTGGCAATTTGCCGATGTGCATGGCCAAGACTCACCTGAGTCTCAGTCACAACCCGGCTCTGAAAGGCGTACCCACCGGCTTCGTGCTCCCTGTTCGAGAAGTGCGAGCCAGTGTGGGAGCTGGCTTCATTTATCCCTTGTGCGGTGAGATGCGCACGATGCCAGGCCTCCCCTCCAAGCCCGTCTACTTGCAGGTAGACCTGAATGATGAGGGCCAAGTGGTAGGTCTCTTCTGAGCTATCGGAAAAGAGAGGCGTTTGGGAGCAGATAGGAAAGCGGGGGGCGCTGGTGCATCCACCAGTGCCCCTGGCTTTGCGTCTGGCCGGCAACACATGCGAGAATGGGCACTATGGCCGTCGGAGACAACCAGACCCAAGTCCGGTCCCGGTCTTTCGCGGGCACTGCGCCGGGGAAAGTCATACTCTTCGGTGAGCACGCTGTCGTCTATGGTCAGCCGGCGATTGCAGTGCCGGTGACCGACGTGCAAGCCAGGGCGACGGTGACACCCCTCACAGGCACCGATGGGATCTGGCTGTTCGCCGCCGACTTGCCTGGGTTCACCGATGATTCAATGGGTCGGCGCTATCGGTTGGACGACGCGGAGTCGGATGATCCCCTGCGAGTCGCCGTCGAACTGGCACTGGCCGCCTTTGGCGGCGACACCGTACGCTGGCCCGATGGGACCGAGCCAGGACTGCTCATAACCATCAATTCCACCATCCCAATCGCACGGGGGTTGGGCAGTGGGGCGGCTGTGGCCACGGCGGTGGTACGCGCCATAGCCGGTTACCTGGGACAGAGCCCTCCGCCTGAGGAGGTGTCTCGGCTGGTCTACGAGGTGGAGAAGCTGCATCATGGTACGCCCAGCGGCATTGACAATACGGTCGTTGCCTATGAGCGGCCAGTGTACTTCGTTCGGGGTGAACGTATGACGCGGCTGCGTGCGGGCAGCCCCTTCGGTTTGATCATTGCCGATACGGGAAAGG
>JAUVRU010000131.1 GCA_030597485.1 Anaerolineae bacterium | reverse complement strand
TAGTTGCCGTGGATGTCTTCGACGACAAACTGCAGCTTGCCCGGAAACTGGGCGCCACCGTGACCGTCAATGCTCTGGTTGAGGATCCTGTTGCCAGAATACAGGAGCTGACATCGGGCCGAGGTGCGAACCTTGTGGTTGAGGCTGCAGGCCTGGAGAAAACGCAGATTCAGTCGATTCAGAGCACGTGCAAGCTGGGGTCCGCCATATTGTTGGGAATCTCCGGCGACAAGCTTGACCTGCCTTCATCTATGGTGGACAAGATCATGCGAGATGAAGTTCACCTCACCGGTTCGTGGAATTCGAACTCGGAACCGTTCCCTGGCAGAGAATGGTTTCTGTCAGTTGATTATATGGCAAGTGGCGATTTGCAGAGCCGTCCGCTGGTTTCTCACGAATACGTCATGGACGAAGCGCCAGATGTTTTCAACAAGATCGCCAGAAGGGACTTCTCCTTCAGCAAGGTGATGTTCAATCTGGGGTGAGATGAAGCTCGCTATTCCCTCTCGAAGCGAAATCGCACAATCTCCTGGGTGGCCTGGGTGATGCGAGCACGGTGGTCGGGACGGTGGCCGCATATCCACAGAATCTGCCCCTCCTCGTTCACCAACAATGGAATGTGTTCTCGCCAGGCCGCAGGTATCTTTTCGTTGATCATAAACTCGTTCACCCGCTTGCTGCGACCGCGCAGCCCGAGCGGGCAGAACCGATCGCCGGGACAGCGGGGGCGCAGGATGAGTGACCGCCCCACTGAGGCAGCGTCCAGGCTGGCTTGCCAGCCCTCCATAGCCGGCGGAAGATGTGGTGGAGCCTCGCCGGGCAGACTGCCATCGGCCACCATCTTCTGAGGTGATACCACACTAGGCGGGATGTCCACTCTCTCAGCCCGCAAGACCCAATTCGAGGCCGGCAGGCGGGTATCTCCCGGCACGGTCAACGGAACTGCCTCCTTGGTCATCAGCACCGGCAGGTCAGGCAACTCCCGATAACGCTGGTCAGCGACGGTAAACGTGTCATAGCCAACGGTCAGCATTAGGCGTTGCGGCAGCGTGGCCTGGGCGCCGGTTTCCCCGCCGGACGTGACCTCCAGTGCGTTCTCCACGTGCACGAAATTGATATTGCGCAGCCCACGGCGCAGCCGATGAATCGCCTCACGAATGGTGGACCGCTTCAGGCTCAGCGGCAGCGTCTGCCAGGCTGCTAAACCGAATGTAACGGAATCGGATGTTTCATCGCGTACCGTCTGTTTCCAGGCTGCCTGGACCTGGTCGCGCAGCAGGTCATAGTCGGCGGCGATTGTCGTAGCCGACCGGCGCAACACCTGCCGGATATTGATATTGTACGTCTCCAGGTAGGGGATCAATTCGTGGCGCAGGCGATTGCGGAAGTACGTGATGTCCAGGTTGGATCGGTCGAAACGGGGATGTAAGTCATGCTGGATGCAATAGGCCTCGATGTCAGCACGGGGAACTCCAAGCAGGGGGCGAATGATCGTCAATGATGGCAGGTGGGACGTGGTCGAGGCTGCTGCCGGCGAGTGGCCTTCCCGGTCAATGCAGGTGGGCCAGTCGCCAATCAGGCGGTAGTCGGCCAGTTGTGTGGCCGGCAGCATACCTCGCAGCCCAGCCAGGCCGGATCCGCGCAGCCAGTGCATCAGCACTGTTTCGGTCTGGTCGTCGGCATTGTGGCCCAGGGCAATTGTGCGGGCGCCGATTCCGTGGGCGACTCGGGCCAGGAAGGCGTAACGTGCACACCGTGCTGCTTCCTCAAGCGCCAGCTTTTGAGCACGGGCCAACGCCGGCACATCCACACTCTCGACACTGACTGGCAGCTGGCATTCGGCGGCCATGTGGCCGACGAAGGCGGCATCGGCGTCGGCATCCTCGCCGCGTATGCAGTGGTTGAGATGGGCGATGTGCAGATCCAGAGAGAGTGTGTGGGTCAGCTGGTGCAGGATGTGCAGCAAACAGAGCGAGTCTGGTCCGCCCGAAACGCCGACAACAACTGTGTCGCCGGATGCGAGCAAGTTGTGCTGCTCTATGGCGTGTCTTACGCTGGTTACCAAATCTGGCACGAGGTGCACTCCTGCGACCACCAATCACTGCAGCGGCGTGAAGGTCTCAGGTCAACCTTCTCGATGTGCCGTGATCGAATGTTAACCGTAAGCCTCGATCTTGGCACGCAGGACAGTAGCTGATGGGGAAGCAAGCATGCTGTCGCGGGTGGCTTGTGTGGGGAGGGTAGTGGCCATCGACTGGAGGATCTCCCAGGCACGCCGATAGGCCGTGCCTGCCTGGTCACCGTGACCGGCAGCGCGATGAGCATCGCCTGTGTCAACGCAGATCTTCCAGACGATGAGGCGCCCTCCCATGGACTCAGCACGCTGGCGGGCGTCCTCCAGTGTTTCTAGCGCCCCGATGACATCTTCCTTGGCCAGGAGCAATCTTCCTCGCAACCAACGCCCGCGCGCCTGATACTCACCCAACTCGCATGCGTCAGCCAGAGACAGCAATTCCTCCACGAATCCTTCCGTGGCCTTCAAATCGGCCAACGCCAGGTTGGCGTGCCCCAATTCATAAAGGGCTTCGGCCTTGTCTGGGGCAGAGTCGAGCTGGCAGGCCTGGTCGTACACGTCGGTCAGGATGTGAAAGGCGTGATCGATACTGCCTTTTTCAAGATGGACCGCGCCCAGGCAAGCGGCCGCCCGTACCTGGCACCGGAGAGATGTCGAGCTTGAGGCAAGCGCCGCAGATTCTTCGCTGCTCTGCAGTGCTGCGTCCAGCTGGCCAATGGCAGCATAGTAGTAGCCCAGGCACACAAGACTGTGGGTCTTCATCACCTGGTGATCCAATCGCCGGGCGACTTCCAACGCCGCCAAGAGATGATCCGCCACTATCGCCAAATTACCTCGGATGAGGTGGCTGATGGCGAAGTAGGTGTGCAAGGATGAGACGACGGGCAAATCTCCCAGTCTGCTGATGAACTCGAAAGCTTCCAAGCTGACATCGGCCACTCGCTCGTATTCGCCCCGCCAGGTGTAAAGTATAGCCAGGGCATTGAGCGCTTTCATCAAACCGACGGGGTCCGCCAGCCGGCGACGCAGGTCAACTACCTGGCTCCATTTGTCGAGACTGGCGCTCAAATCATCTCGCGCAAGGTCAACTTGGCCCAGCCCCTCGAGGCTGGCTGCCAGCAGCCAATTATCCCCTGTGCTGCGTGCCATCTCCATTGCCTGCTGGTGGTGGGCTGTCGCCTCCTCGTAGTCTGCCGAGTTGCGATAGTATTCACCGAGACGGTGGAGACTGTCGGCAACCCCGCCAGGATCGCCAGACTCCTCAGCAAGGATCAGCGCTTGCTTGAAGTACTCGCCCGCCTGCACACCGTGGCCAAGACCGGATTGCAGAGCCCCGATTTGGTTCAAGGTGCGAAGTTCTGCCTTCTGGTCACCAATCATCTGAGCGAGTTTTCGCACCTGCTCGTAGTCGGCTAGGGCCCTGTCAATGTCGTCCAGTGAGGCCAACAGCGCACCTCGTTTCTGGTGAAGAACCAGGCGCTGGGCGGGAGTGGCATCAATGTCGGAACTGTGGGCCACCTTCAGGGCTCGGGTGTAATAGTCCACGGCCGTATTGTTGGCAAAGATAGCGCCCGCGCCATCGCCGGCCCGTTGCAGGTAACGCAAGACGCGAGGCCATGCCCGTGCCCGCTCGTAATGGGTTGCCACCAGACCCGCACCTGCATACTCCTCACCGCGTTCCCAAAAAATGCGAGCTAGTACGTCCGCCACTCGTTGGTGGTAGATCCTGCACTGTTGAGTCAACAGGCTCTGATAAGCGACTTCCTGCGTAAGCATGTGCTTGAAGATGTACTCTCGGTCAGGTTCTGGGGAGCGTTGGCGAATGATCTCAGCGTGCTGTAGCTCAATCAGGCCATCATCCAGGAGAGAGGGGTCGTCCACGACCCGCTCCAACACAGATGGCGAGAAGACCCGCCCGATCACAGCTGCGATTTGCACAATCCGTTTTGTTGAATCGTCCAGGCGGTCGAGACGAGCAATCAGCATGCCTTGCAGGGTGGCAGGGACTTCAACGCGCTTCACTGGCCAGGTGGCCCGCCAGGTTCCATCTTCTTCGACGAGTGTCCCGTCCTCGATAAAGTTGCGCAACATTTCTTCGACAAATAGTGGGTTGCCTTCGGCCCGGCTAAGGATGATGTATTCGATCTCGGATGGCAAATAGTCCAGGTTCAGAAGAGAATTGATCAGGGTGAGGGTCTCGTTGTCTGACATAGGTCCCAGTGTGATGTGAATCAAAGTGTCAGCGTACGTGTCGATTGCCTTCTGCCGCACTTGCCAGAACGGAGATTCCCGGTCGGGACGGCTAACACACAGGACGAGAAGCGGATTATCCGCACAGAGGGTCATCAGGTACTCGATGAGTGTCATTGAGTTGGGGTCAGCCCAGTGCAGATCATCAAAGGCCAGTACCAAGGGTTTCTGCGTGGCCACGGCCATTGCCCATTGGCCAAAGGTGGTGAAGACACGCTGTCGCAGCAGGTTGGGATTGGCCTGGGGAATCCTTGTAACCACGTCGTCAGGCAGTCGAAGGCCAAGCAGAATTCCCAGGTACGGGCTCGCGTCGTCGGCGCGCGGACCGAAAAGGTCAGTGCTGGCCGCTTGCAGTCGGGACCAGGCCAGGTTCTCGTCATCCTCATTCGACAATCCCAGGTAGTCACGCAGCATGCTGGCCAACAGATGGTAGTTTTGTGAGTAACCGTAGGAAAGGCCGCGCCCTTCCAACCAGTGAAAGTCTGGAGAGATACTCTCCATTACTTTCCGGACCTCGGTGACCAGGCGACTCTTGCCAATTCCGGCGTCACCTTCAACCAGCGTGATCCCGCCCTGGCCGTGACGTAAGTGGTTGATGGCGAGGGACAGAGCATGGACCTCGGTATGGCGTCCCACCAATTGGTAGTCTGAACCGCTCAGACCACGCATCGAACCCGGTCGGGTGGCTGCGCCCACTACCTCGTAGATTTGGACTGGCTCAGACTTCCCCTTGATGGTGGTTGGTTCCAATTTCCTGAAGAGGAAAAGCCGGCTGGTAAGTCGGTGGGTATCTTCGCTCACAAAGATTTGGCCCCGTGCTGCCAGATCCTGCAGCCGTGCTGCCAGATTGACAGCATCCCCCATCACCGTGTAGTCCTGGCGGCGCTCGGTCCCAATCATCCCGGCAATCACGTAGCCGGTGCTCACACCAATATGTATGTCCAGCGGGCCGGTCAGCGGCAGCGGGGCGTTGATCTTGAAAGCCTCCAGTGCCTCGTGCATATCCAGAGCAGCTCGAACAGCCCGCTCCGGGTCATCTTCGTGGGTACGCGGTGCACCGCAGACAGCCATGATGGCGTCACCGATGTATTTGTCAATCGTGCCGTCGTAGCGGTAAACGCACTCGCTAAGATGGGCCAGGCAGGCGTTGACCAGAGTCACCGCCTCCTCGGCGTCGCGCTGCTCCGTCATAGCGGTGAATCCGGATATGTCGGCGAACATGACTGTAACCTGCTTGCGCTCGCCTTGCAGGGTCCCATCAAAGGGCGGAGGTGTCTCAGCCGCCGGCAGGTTTCTTCCACAACACCGGCACTGCTGAAGGCCCGAGGGGTTCTGGAAGTCACAGTAAGGGCAGAGCATAATTCAATGATAGTATAAACAAGGGAGGGAGTCAATCAGACCGCGATTCTCGTCGTGCCATTCGTCGTTTTGATTGTGCCTTGGTTGCGTTGGGCAAGGCTTTATTGATTGCGCACCCAGACCTCATTCGCATCGCTCCATATCACGTGGCCAGTTGATGGGTCGGTGGCCAGTCCGCCCGGGCCAACTGGATGTCCTGACCGGGCGACAACGGCGGCAGCGAAATCGATAGGTGAAATGTCATAGAGCTGAGTGCCTTCCACCACCAACAATCGGCCATCGGGCAAAAGACCCAGCGCGGACGCTCGCCGGAGAGGCATGTCTGAGCTGCCTGCGACCATAGCTGACAGAGACAGGTCCTCGGTGTTCAGTACCCATATGCCGCGGTGATGGGGAGACAGGGCGCTCAGCGCGTACAGCCGGCCGTGCACGGTGTCCAGAGCAGCCATCACCAGCGGCCCACCGGCCAGTGCCCTGTTGGCTACCATCTCCAGTGTGTCGGCGTCAAGCGCCAGGATCTGACGCGCCCCGGGCAGTGTGAGATACAGGCGCCGATTGGATGGATCCAGGAGTATCTGATTGGGTAAGTCAGCCAAGGGATAGGCGTCCAATCGCCCGGTCAGATCCTGGCTGAGGCGGACGAGCGACCTTGAATCGCTGTCGACCACCAGTAGGC
>JAUVRU010000276.1 GCA_030597485.1 Anaerolineae bacterium | reverse complement strand
TGCGGATATTGCGCCAGGCCCAGCCTGAGGTCATCGTGATCACGGGCGGCACCGATGGCGGTGCCAGCCGACCTGTGATGGAGATAGCGCGACTGGTAGCCCTTTACAACCGAATGCTGCCACCAGAGGATCGCCCGGACATCTTCTACGCGGGCAACGCGCATCTGGCAGACGAGGTGACATCGCTTTTTGCGGGAAGCGGCACCCTGCATGTGGTAGCCAATGTGCGGCCCGGTCTGGATGTCGAGAATCTGGAGTCAATTCGGACCCAACTGGGTGCTCTCTACCGGGACCGTTGGCTGACCAGCGTGCCTGGAATGCACCGGCTGCGTGAGTGGGCAGGGAGACCGGTATCGCCGGCAGCAAGGTCCTTTGGACAGGTGATCCGCTACGTGGGTGAGCGCTACCAATTGAATGTGTTGGGGTTCGACCTGGGCAGCAGCTCAACCATATTGGCAGCCCAGGTCGGTGACTGTGCCAGCCTGACCACCGGGACTAACCTGGGAATTGGGCTCAGCCTGCCGGCAGCGCTGTCCCGGATCCCGATGGAACGCATCACCCGTTGGTTACCGATGGAGATGCAGCCCGACCGGGCGCGTGACACACTGCTCAACAAGGGACTGCATCCACATAGCGTGCCCCAAACGAGGGAGGACTTGCTGCTGGAATATGCGTTGGCCCGGGAGGTTATGCGCCAGCCGGTAGCTGGAGCCCGGGAGGGTTGGACACAGGGCAGCCGAACAGGGAAGCCCGCCAACTCCCAGTGGGATTTGATAATCGGCGCCGGGCGCACACTCACGCGAACACCGCGGCCAGGATACGCCGTGCTATTGCTGCTGGATGCACGGGAACCAGCAGGCGTCAGCAAGATCGCTCTGGACACGGGCAGCGTAGCCGGCCTGCTGGGAGCGGCAGCCACGGTCCACCCCCTGGCTGCGGTGGAAGTGATAGAATATGACGCGTTTTTGACTGCGGGGACTGTGATTGCCCTGTCGGGCGGTGCCCGACAGGGCGATACGGCTCTGCGCCTGGACATCAGGTATCAAGGGGGCAGAACAATCCAAGAGGAAGTGAGCTTTGGCTCGTTGAGGGTGATCCCCCTGCAACCGGGCCAGCATGCCTCGCTGGAGCTGCACCCTGCACCTGGCTTCGACGTTGGCCTGGGCCAACCAGGGCAAAGCGCCACCGCCGAGGCCGAAGGAGGTACTATCGGCATCGTCATCGACGCCCGGGGACGGCCATTGCCAATACCCGACGACGGAAACGATCGGCGTCAGCGAATGCAAGCGTGGTTGGACGGCATAGGAGTTGGGGGAGGCTGATGGCTGAACGACTGCTGCCATGCAGCCGCAGCAGCGCCTTAACCGGGATAAAGGTGGAGCGCACTCTGCCTGCGGCCGGGGAAATCCTGGTACAGGTAGGAGAAACCGTGCTGGCATCGCAGGTGATTGCCCGAACCACCGGGCAGAATGAAGTCTATGTGGTGAACGTGAAGGGCATCCTGAATATGGATGATCTCGATCTATCACACGTGATGACAAAGAAGCGCGGTGACCGGGTGCAAGCCGGCGAAACCATCGCTGCCCGTCCCGGTATCCTTCCCTTCTTGCACAAGCTCTGCCGGTCGCCGGTCAGCGGAGAGATGAAGGATATTGCCTACGGTTGGGCGCTCATAGAGACCGGGGCTGAGCAGCTGGAGGTGCTGGCTTTCATCCCCGGTCGAGTGACATCTGTTGTTCCCCACCGCAGCGCGACGATTGAGGCAATCGGTGCCGTGATTGAGGGAGCGTGTGGTATTGGAAAAGAGGCAACCGGACTCTTAAAGATACCAGTCAATGATCGCACCAGTCAGGTTTCCCCCGACAATATCGGGGAGGCGTTCAACAAGACCATCGTGGTGGCGGGAGCCGAGGTGTCGTCAGAGATGTTAGAACAGGCCCGAGAAGTGGGTGTAGCTGGCCTCATTGCGGGCGGCATGAACTCGTCATTGCTCGGCCAGCGAGCGCCTCTACCGGTCGTAGCCACCGAGGGTTACGGCCACCGGCCGATGTCGCAGGATGTATTCGACATACTCAAGGGACTGGAAGGACAGGAGGTATCGCTGAGCGCGCGGATGGGGGAGCCCTGGGACAGCAACCGTCCCATGCTCATCGCTCCCCGGGCAGGGGCCTCACAGGACGAGACTCAGGCCTTGGCAAATGATACCAGAGCCCGACCGGTCCGTGTCGGAGACAAGGTCAGAGCAGTGCGGTCACCCCTGTCAGGCTGTGTGGGTCAGATCAAGTCTATGCTGGAAGAACCCCGCCGGACAACGTCGGGCTTAACTCTGGCCGGTGCCTTGGTATCCTTCCCGGAGGAGGAGGCCACCTTTGACGCCAGAGATGAATGGACACCGTGGCTGAATCTGGAGCGAATGGGTTGAGAGCGAGATTACAAACCCAATGACGAGGTGAGGTGCCTACTGGAAGAATGATATGCTTGCGACGTTCATCCCAAGGCTCGAGGCCGGTGGCTGAACGCTGACCACCAACGCACCCTAACAACAGAGAGAGGAGTAGGATGATGGCAGGTAACAACAAAATGTTCGTGTTAATCGCGATATTCCTGGTTGGGTTGCTGGTGCTGGGCTTGCTGGCCATTGGAGGCGTGGTGGCCTTTGGCTCCATCAACCGGGCCCCGCAGGCGGCCCAGTCCACTGCCACCTCCACCTTGCCGGCGGTGGCCAAGGCACCCACACCAACGCTCACCCGTATGCCCTCGCCCACCCCCAACCTAACCAACACGTCGTTGCCAACTGTCACCAACACGCCGGTGGTGCAAGCGACGCTCGCACCCGAGGGGGACGTAGGGGGCCAGGCTGAGACAAGCGGCCCGGTGACCCCAAACCACACCCCTGCGGTTCTCGCTACGCCCGTCTCTGAGCAGGGCACGCCTGACACCGGAATAGGCGGGTTGGAGGCGCTGCTCATCGCTGCCGGATTGATTGGCGTGCTGTTCATCACCCGCCGCCTTCGGCGTGCCAGATAGCTAGTCGCCCTCGGGTTGTGATCACCGGGAGCCACATGGGCCCAACCTGCGACTTCGCGTGCATTTCACACAGCCACGTATGCCCCCTGCCTGTGTGGTTCCGGCACACAATGCGTGTAACGGGCATAACCCACTGGCTTGCAAGGCGCTGGTCACGCTAGGGCTAGCTCTGGCCTGCGGTCGTGGGCCATTCAAAACCATTGCACATATTGGCAGAAAAGAAAGGAGCTCCTCTCGTGAAAGTCGGATGTTTTGCTCTAATTGACCCCTTCACAAGTCTGGATCACCAATTGGGCCGCATCAAGGATTGGGGATTCAAATATGCTGATATCACCGACAACTCCGACGGTGCTATCTTGGGCGGGGAAGAAGGCTGCCGAAGTAGTGACCGTGTGGCCAGATTTCCAGTCTGATCCGAGCCAGACCGCTGGCCTTTTGCGTGAGTTTCAATACGCCCCCGAGGAGCGGGAATGAAACCTAGATCCAGGATTCATTCCCGCCTATTTTTTAAAGCGAGGTGATCATGACTCAGCGAGCCTTGGAAGCGATAACGGACGCAAGTCTGCCAACTTCAGGTCGTCAGACCCCCAACTAATCACCTACATCGAATACCTCAACGGAGGAACCCTATGAAAGAGAAACTAGTTGACGCAATCGCGAACGTGAGGGAGGACGAGGCATTGAAGCTAACACAGGAGATGCTTGATGCCGGAGAAGACCCTCGAGCAGTGTTGGACGCTAGCAGGAAGGCGATGACCATCGTCGGCGACCGGTATGCGGAGAAGGAGTATTTTCTTCCCGAGTTGGTCATAGCCGGCGACATCTTGAAACAGATGGCAGAGATGGTCAAAACAAAACTGCCAGAGGCAGCGACCTCAGCTGAGCCTGTGGGTCAGATCGTCATCGGAACGGTGGCTGGCGACATCCACGATATTGGCAAGGACATTGTGATATTCATGCTAGAGGTCAGCGATTTCGAGATCCACGACCTGGGCGTAGACGTCGCGGCGGAGACATTCGTCGAGAAGATCCGGGAAGTGACACCCGAAATCGTAGCGATGAGCGGTTTTCTGACTCTGGCGTTTGATCAGATGAAGGCCACCGTGGAGGCCATAGAAGAGGCAGGGGTCAGAGATAGCGTCAAGATCATGATTGGCGGCGCTCCCATGGATGATCAAGTCGCCGAGTACATTGGTGCTGACGCCTTTGGGCAGGACGCAACTGCAGCAGTCCAGCTGGCCCACGGCTGGGTAGGAGGCTGATGACATGGCGGAGTCACCTGACGAGCTTTATC
>JAUVRU010000214.1 GCA_030597485.1 Anaerolineae bacterium | reverse complement strand
CTCGGTGTTTATACCCTTTGTTCTGATCTTGACAGCGCTGCTCGTCCTGCTGTATCGGCGTGAGGGTCTCTACCAGTTGCGACAAGGGGTATCGTGGTTCGATGAGGTGTATGCTCTCATCAATGGCACTACCACTGGCATCGTCATTATGGTGGTGTTGGTCTTCGTATCGCGGTCTACGTTCTACTCACGTATCATCTTTTTCTATGCTGGTGCCTTGATCATCGTGCTGCTGAGCCTCAGTCGGCTGGTTAAGGCGCTGGTGATGCGGAGCATGCGACGCCGCGGCATCGGGGTGGCACGCGCCATCATCGCCGGCGCCGGCGAGGTGGGACGTACCGTAATGCGCACCATCGTGGCCCGCCCGGAGCTGGGATATGAGATCCGCGGTTTTGTGGATGATGATCCCGACAAGGGTAGCACTGACATCGGTCGGTTTCGAGCGCTGGGCGGCCTAGACAACCTGACCAATCTGATCCAGGACAAAGCGGTGGACGAGGTTATCATCACGCTGCCATGGCAGTATCACCGCAAGATCATGGCTATCATGGCCCAATGCCAGCGCGAGAACGTGCAGGCCCGCATTGTACCCGACCTGTTCCAAATGACTCTTGGGCGTATGTCCTTCACCACACTGGCGGGAATCCCGGTGATCGGGATCAAGCAGGGCGGTGGCGTCAGCATCACGCGGTTTCTCACGCGGGTAGTGGATGTCACGGTGTCGCTCGGCTCACTCGTTCTCGTCGCTCCGTTGCTAGTTTTTATCGCCCTGATCATCAGACTCGACTCACCTGGAACAGTTGTGTTCGGTCAGGAGAGAGTGGGCAAGGGAGGACGGCCTTTCACCCTGTACAAGTTTCGTTCTATGACAGCGGGCGCCGAGGCGCAGAAGGATCTACTGGGTGACTTGAACGAAGCCGATGGCCCAATCTTCAAGATCAAGGATGATCCCCGGTGTACCCGGGTGGGACGATGGCTCCGGCGTTTCAGTCTGGACGAGTTGCCTCAATTGTATAACGTGCTGCGCGGGGACATGAGTCTGGTTGGCCCTCGGCCGGCTTTGGCAGAAGAGGTTGAACAGTACAAGCCGTGGCATAAGCGCCGCTTCGAAGCCGCGCCTGGCATCACCGGACTGTGGCAGGTGAGCGGTCGCAGTGAACTGCTGTTTGACGAGATGGTTCTGCTGGACATCTACTACGTTGAACAATGGAGCCCGGCCCTCGATTTCAAGATCTTCATGCGCACTATTCCCACCGTCATCTTCGGCGATGGGGCCTATTAGCAGCAAGCGGAGCCCGGTGTTGTGTTACACATCGGGTCGCCCAACGTGAATGCAGGAGAGAAACCAGTGTTTGAACTCTCGATCCAGGATCAATCGAACCTTACGTCGTTCCTCAAAGATCTGGTGCGTACGCCCAGCCTCTCGTGTCAGGAGGAGGCTGTGGCCGCGCGGGTGGCGGCGGAGATGCGTGCCGTTGGCTTTGACGAGGTGTGGACCGACCGGGTGGGCAACGTGGTGGGACACATCGGTGGTGGGAGCGGCCCCCGGCTGCTGTACGATGGCCACATGGACACTGTGGGCGTGGGGGACCCGGCCTCCTGGACCCGTGATCCCTATGGTGCCGAAATCGAGGGTGGCTTGCTCTTTGGACTTGGCGCTGCTGACATGAAGGGACCGTTGGCCAGCCTGGTGTATGGCGCGAAACTGATCGTTGACAGTGACATTCAACTGGCAGGTGACTTGTACGTGGCGGCCGTGGTGCAGGAAGAGCCGTGCGAGGGGTACGCCATGCGGGTGCTGGTTGAGGAGGAGGGGCTGCGGCCTGACTGGGTGGTGCTGGCCGAACCGACAAACTTGCAGGTGAGCCGAGGACATCGAGGGCGAATGGAGATGCACGTTACTGTCCAAGGCCGCCCATCGCACGCTTCCGTGCCTGAGCAAGGGGAGAACGCGATCTACGATGCGGCCCGCATCATATTCTCTCTTGACTTGTTGGCTGGGTCGCTGTCAGAAGATACCTTCCTGGGCAAAGGTACGCTGGCCGTCACCCATATCGAGAACACGGCTGCTAGCAAGAACGTCATACCTGATAGCTGCACGTTTGTCATAGACCGCCGGCTGACTCTGGGCGAGACTGAGGCCAAAGCGATGGCGGAAGTGCAGGGCGTCATCAATCATGAGGCTGTGCGCGCCCAGATACGTCTGGCCGAGTTTGAGCATACCAGCTACACGGGCTACGTCTGCCGCGATGTGGAGCGTTATCCGGCCTGGGTAGTGCCCGAGAGCCATGACCTGGTGCGGGCAGCGGCACGTGCCGTAAAGCAGATCGTCGGTGCACGGCCCGCCATCGGCAAATGGGATTTCTCTACCGACGGCGTCTACACGATGGGCGTCGCCGACATTCCCACCGTGGGCGTGGGGCCTGGCGAGGAACGTCAGGCGCACACTGCCAACGAGCACATTCGGCTGTCGGACTGCTTCACCGCTGCTCGGATTTACGCTCAGCTGAGCGCTGATCTGTTGCGACAGGTGTGATTCTCCTCGTTCAACCATATCCTCGTCTGCTGAGGAGATAACAATGGAACCAGTCGTACCTGCCTCCTGCCAACAGCCCGACTCTGGGGGGGGACTGCGTGGCCTCCCACGCAACGTGTGGGTGGTCACTGCCACCAGTTTCTTGACCGACATCTCCAGTGAGATGGTTATCAATCTCATCCCCCTCTTTCTGGCCGAAGTCTTGGGTGTACGTACCAACGTCATCGGCCTGATCGAGGGTGTGGCAGAAACCACGGCCAGCTTGGTCAAGGTCTTCTCCGGCTGGCTGAGTGACCGACTGGGGCAACGCAAGTGGCTTACGGTGGCCGGCTACAGCCTGTCCACAGTGGCGAAGCCGTTCCTGTACTTCGCAACCTCCTGGACCTGGGTGTTGGGGGTGCGCTTTGCCGATCGGGTTGGCAAAGGCATTCGGACGGCTCCGCGCGACGCGCTGGTGGCCGACAGTATTGACGAAAACCGACGCGGGTTGGCCTTTGGCCTGCACCGGGCGGGAGACACGGCGGGTGCCGCCATCGGCCTGTTGGTGGCGCTGGTCGTGGTCTGGCTGTTGCAGGGCAGTGATTGGGCCCTGGCCAGGTCCACCTTTCAGACAGTGGTAATCCTGAGCATCATCCCGGCAGTGCTGGCGGTGGTGGTGCTGGCCGTTGGCGCTCGCGATGTGCCGGTAGCTAAGGACGACCGGCGCCGTGCGCCAAGTCTGTCGCTTGCCGGCTTCGACGCCCGTTTCAAAGGATTCCTTCTGATTATGCTCCTGTTCACCCTGGGCAATTCGTCAGATGCTTTCCTCATCCTGCGGGCCACGGAGCGTGGGTTGAGCGTGCTGGGGATAATGGGGATGCTGGTCGCGTTCAACCTGGTGTACACCCTGGTATCCGGCCCGGCAGGGGCCCTGTCCGACCGCATAGGCCGTCGTCGCATCATCGTCGGCGGTTGGCTAGCCTATGGGATCATCTACCTTGGATTTGCGCTGGCAGATGAAGCCTGGCACGTGGTCGTTCTGTATGTCCTGTACGGGATCTACTACGGGATGACGGAGGGCACGGCACGAGCCATGGTAGCGGATTTGGTGCGACCTGACCAGCGAGGCACGGCGTACGGTGTCTTCAACGCCGCTGTGGGGCTGGCTGCGTTTCCCGCCAGCTTGATTGCCGGTGTGTTGTGGCAAGGGGCCGGTGGCTGGCAGGGCTGGGGGCCAAGAGCACCCTTCTTTTTCGGTTCGCTGCTGGCGCTGGTCGCAGTAGTATTGCTGGTCTTCTGGTTTCCCACGATGGATAGAGAGGACTGAACCGGCTGATGCGACTGGGAGCTCATATGTCAATTGGCGGTGGCGTTGATGCCGCTCTGGACCGGGGCGAAGAGATAGGTTGCGACACCATCCAAATCTTCACCAAGAACAACAACCAATGGCGAGCTTCGCCGTTGACAGACGACACAGTGCAGCGTTATCACCGGCGACAGCGCGAGACGGGTATCGGGCCGGTTGTAGCGCACGCTGCGTATTTGCTCAACCTGGCCAGTCCCAAAGATGACCTGTGGCAGAAATCGGTTGACGCGCTGGTGGTCGAGCTGGAACGCTGTGATGTGCTGGCCATCCCCTATCTGGTCGTTCATCCCGGGTCACATACTGGTTCGGGTGAGGCTTCCGGCCTGTCTCGCATCGTCAATGGCCTCAACGGAACGCACCATCGCCTGCCGGACGCTCGCGCCAAGGTTGCTCTGGAGATCACGGCCGGTCAAGGGGATCATCTGGGCTATCGCTTTGAACACCTGGCCGAGATCATCAGAAGGGTGGAGGTCAGCGACCGGCTGGCTGTTTGCTTCGACACCTGTCACGCGCTGGCTGCCGGTTATGATTTCCGCAGTCCTGAGGGCTGTGCCAGGGTGTTCCGAGAATTCGATGATGTTGTCGGCCTTGATCGTCTGACAGTCTTTCACCTCAACGACTCTCGGTACGATGTGGGCACTCGCCGCGATCGCCACGAGCACATCGGAGATGGGTTTGTGGGGCTGGCAGGATTCCGTAACATCCTGAATGACTCGCGTTTTGAAGGAATACCCATGTTGCTGGAGACGCCGAAATCGAAGGACATGCACGAAGACGCCGACAACCTGACCAGGCTGCGGGCTCTGATCGAATAGCAGGCTATGGCCCCTGATGCCACTTGACTAAGATGGGCAATGACGTTAAGATCACTTGCGCTCGGAGGGCATTGGATCGGGAAATGGAGATGGTTAACCAGGTGTAACGCAGAGAGGAAACACAGGCCAATGGCAAAACTATCTGAGGTCACTGACGATACTTTCGACGCACAGGTTCTCAAATCCGACATCCCGGTCCTGGTCGACTTCTGGGCCGAGTGGTGCGCACCGTGCAAGATGGTGACTCCCTTCCTGGAGGAGATGGCCCAGGAGCACAAGGGAGAGTTGAAAGTTGTCGGTCTGGATGTGGACAGCAACAATCAGACCGCCTTTTCGTATGGTGTGCAGAGCATTCCTACCTTGCTCTTGTT
>JAUVRU010000516.1 GCA_030597485.1 Anaerolineae bacterium | reverse complement strand
GCCAGAACAAAACCTGTGTTGGGGTCAAGCACCACGATGGCGCCCAGTCGCTGGCCCAGGATGTTCTCTGCGTCAGCCTGTAATCCCTTGTCAATCGTCAGATAAATGCTATCACCACCGCGTGGAGACACCTCAGCCACCACAGATGTCTCCCGATTCTGGCCGGTCAGGGTTACCAATCGCCCCCCGCGCTGTCCAGCCAGATAGGACTCACCCCAAGCCTCCGCGCCAGCTCGCCCCACCATCTCATCACCTTTGTAGCCACGTGCCTGCCAGTCGGCCAACTCGTGCGGTGGAATGGTGCCCAGGTAGCCGACCAGATGCGCCGCTAAGTCCCCGGTGGTGTAAGCGCGCACGGGGCGTTCCCGTCGCATGACCCCTGGCAGCGATGATAACACTTCGTCGTTGTTCACACTCACTTCCGGCCTCACGTCTGCGATGGGGACGAACCATTCCGGTCGGGCATTGTCAATCTTGTCCTGGATGTCTTCCGGCGCCAGGCCGGTGATCGCGCTCAGCTGGTATATGACCGTTGTCTCGTCCTCTATCCACCCCGGCACGACGCCAATGGTCACTCCCTTGCCTTCCACCGCCAGTCCCAGGCCATTGCGCTCATAGATGTTGCCGCGCACGGAAGGTTGATCCAGCAAGACCAGGCTGAGACCATCGCTGAGTTGAGGTAGCACCACACTGGACGACCAGTCCACTGCCCACCGTGTTCCCTCCCACTGAAGAGGCAAGACATTGTCAAACTCCAGAAGCCCAAACATGCCGGTTTGCCACCCGGTGTGGAAATTGGCCGTCGCATTGAAACCGTCCGTGAGCAGCGAACGCATCTGAGATTGGAGGCTGATGACCGTGGCCACATTCAGGGTATCCTCATACCGAGCACGGAAGTCCTCCTGGCTGATGTGCAGCCGGTCCTCATCGGTCAGCAGGTCATACATAGTAGCGTAGTCACCTGCTGACCAGGCAGAGAGAAAGGCAGCAGCAGTGCCATCGGCGGAGGGGATTGGAGTAGGCGTGGGAAAGGGTGAAGGTGTAGGAGATGGGTGAAATATGCGCGGCAAAGACACCTCTACAGGTCCTTCCACAGGTCCCTCTCGAGGGGTGCCTGTCTCTTGGGGCGCGCAAGCCGAGACCAGCGAGAGCAGGCTTAACCTGAGAAACGTCCGGCGGGAAAGAGGACTTTTCATAATCATATTATACCACAAATGTGAGTGCTCTGCCACTGGGGACAGCAATCAGCCATTAGCGCTGACCGCTTATTTGGGGGGATGCACGTGCATGTATTGAGTCAGCAGCTCAAGCGCACGGCCGATAAGCTCGTAACTTTCCCGTCCGGGCGAGCCGCCAGCAGAAAATATGGCAGATCCCTTGACATAGTCATCTTTTTGCAGCTCGCTGTCATACCAGATGAGCTGGTCCATATAGACACCGGGGATATCACTGCGCAACCCATTGGAGAGCCAGAACATCTCAAAGTCCTGCCAGCCCATGGCATCGGCGGGACCAGGTCTGGGTTGCACCGTGCCGTCCACCCCACACTCGGTGATGAGGAGGGGCATCGTGCCGTACCCAAGGGGACCCAGGTGGTAACGATACGACTTGCGGTAGCGGAGGGTCAGCCATCCCTCGTCCCCCTCGTCGACGCCGGCCGTGGACTGCAATGCGCCAAAGCCCCACTGCATGATAGGTGCTGAGTACTCGTGCACACCCAGATAACCGTCGTATTGTCGCACAGCGTCCAGTGCCGGCACAAAGTACTGCCACAGCTCCAGAGGCGGGTGACCGGCAGCGAAATTCCCTATCACCGAGCGGACACCCTGTTCACCCAGCAGCCGGGTTCGTTCCGCCTCAAAATCGGCCAGGCGTTGCATCTTCTCCACCGTATCGGCCACAGGCTCATTGTAGGCTTCCCAGGCATCGAAGTACCGGTACCGGGTGCCCTCGAGGGCATACTCCAGCAGCGCGCTGGCGGCTTCACGGGCCAGCGGGAGAGGATCGACCGTCAGATCGAGCTGGTCCAGCGGGATCCGCCCCACCACGATCGTGGTCGGCGAATTCTCCTTTATGAAGCGACCCTGGTTAGGGTCCAGGTCCAGCGTTTTGACCAAAGCTGGTTTGCCCACCTGAATGAGCGTGTTGATCTGTGGATCGGAACGGGTGGTGAAGATACCGAGTTTGGTGGGCGGTCCCGGAGGATAGGGAGTGGGCGTGGGGGTCGGGGTCGGAGTATGGGTAGGCGTAGCGGTAGGGGGCGTGCCCGGCGGAGAGGTAGGGGTCCCGCTGGGAGCAGGAATTGGGGTGTTGCTGGGACCGGCGGTGGTGGTCGGTTCAAGGGTGGGTTGCCCGGTCAGAGATGCCGTGGCCGATGGCCCCCCGGTGGGCGAGGGAGATATGCCGGGCGTCCTGGTGGCGGTGCGGCTGGGCCCAATTGAAGTGGAGGCGAAGGTGGGAAACGGCGTAGCAGTGGCAAGAGCCGACAGAACTCCCCCAAGGCGGCAGGCTGCCAACGCAGATACGCCCAAGGCCGCCCCAGCGCCGGTCAAGAAATGGCGACGACTCACTTTGGGGGTAGGTCGGCTATCGCTCATTCACCCATAGTAGCATGGGAAAGGAGAATGTCAAGCACGCCAAGCAGACTGGGTCTGTCCAGAATTCTAGGCAGACTTCCGAAGTTTCGAAGACTTCGGAAGTCTCTTGTCCCTTCCTGACCGTTGCCGGCGCACGTCTCACCCTCTGGTACGGTCCGGCATAAGTTCTGCGGTAGTCAAT
>JAUVRU010000524.1 GCA_030597485.1 Anaerolineae bacterium | reverse complement strand
GAACTTGATATAATGTAGTGAGACTGCCGGACACCAGAACGGATGCGATATGAAAGTCGACCTGCTGGTCCACAGCGGTGCGCAACTGGTCACCTGTGCCAGTCCTGACCGACCCAAACGGGGCCGGGCGATGGCTGATGTTGGCCTCATTCCCGATGGTGCGGTTGCGGTGGAGGATGGTCGCATTGTAGCCTGTGGCCCTACCCCAGAGGTGCGAGCTGACTATTCTGGGCGCGATACCCTGGACGCCAGCGACCGGGTGATATGCCCCGGTCTGGTGGACTGCCACACCCACCTGGTCTACGCCGGTGACCGGGTCGGAGAGTTTGACATGCGTATCCGTGGCGCCACCTACATGGAGATATTGCAGGCAGGGGGGGGCATCCTCAGTACAGTGAAGGCCACCCGGGCGGCCACCGTCGAGCAGCTGGTGGCCGCGGCTCGCCCCCGGCTGGACACCATGTTGGCCCTGGGCACTACCACGGCTGAGGTGAAGACCGGCTACGGACTCGACACGCGCAGCGAGCTGAAGATGTTGGAGACCATGGCGGTGCTGGCCGGGGGGAAGGGCATCTTGAATGCCTGTAGTCCGCCCCGTGAGCACCCGGTTGAACTGGTACCCACTTTCCTGGGGGCACACGCTGTGCCTGCTGAGTACCAGGGACGTGCGGATGAGTACCTGGACCTGGTGGTGGAGGAGATGCTGCCGGCGGTGTCCGCATGGTATGGAGGATCGCCATTCGCCGGCGGTGGGGGCCAGATGTCGCTCTTCTGCGATGTGTTTTGCGAGGAGAAGGTGTTTGACCGGTTTCAGTCGGAGCGAGTGCTGCGGGCCGGACTGGAGCGAGGTCTGCCGGCCAAGATTCACGCTGACGAATTCTGCTCACTGGGGGGTGCAGCACTGGCAGCTGAGTTAGGAGCGGTTTCGGCCGACCATTTGGATGTGACACCAGCTGACGAGATCGCAGCGCTGGCAGCATCCGACACCGTCGGGGTGGTGCTGCCAGCGGTGAATTTCAACCTGGGCAGCGCTCAGTTCGCAAATGCCCGAGCTATGATCGACGCCGGCATGGCCCTGAGCCTGGCAACAGACCTCAATCCTGGCTCGGCGCCCTGCCCATCGCTGCCCTTGGTGATGGCAATGGCCTGCCGCTACCAACGCCTGCTGCCGGCTGAGGCCTTGAATGCCTGCACTATCAATGCGGCTCACGCCATTGGCCTGGGTGACCGCATTGGATCAATCGAGGTGGGCAAGCAGGCCGACATGCTCATCTTGAACCGGGCTGACTACCGGCACCTGGCTTACCAGTTCGGCGCGGTTCCAGTGGAGCGGGTGATGAAGCGAGGACGGCTGGTGACTGACGTGGCGGCTGGCTGCCAATGAGGGGGACGACCATGGCCCAAGAAGGAGAATCCACCTATCTGTTCGGCATGTACGATCGTGGCGCTGAGGCGATTATGGCTGAGGCGGAACGCATAGGATGGGTGTTGGTCAGCGAGACCATCGGGCACGACGTCAACAATGTGAGCGGTGCTTCGTATCGTGGCCTGGCAGACGAGGGTTTTGGCGTGATGGTCGAGCTCAATCACGGTAGCGGCACAGATGGCACACTCCCCCTCTCCCAGTTCTACGACGATTTCGCCAGGCGGTGTGGCAACTTCGTGCGCGAATCCAGCGGCTGTCACATCTGGGTCATCGGCAACGAGCCCAACGCGGGGAAAGAACGGCCGGAACGCGGCTCGTCCCAAGAAGAAGTGATCACGCCACAGCTGTACGCTCGTTGCTACAAAGAGTGCCGGAGCGCCATTCGCAGCCAGCCCGACCACAAGGATGATATGGTGTTGATCGCCGCGGTGGCCCCCCACAAGAATGAGACAACGTACCCGGGCAACAGGCGGGGCGACTGGGTCAGGTACATGCAGGACGTGATGCTGCTGCTAGGACCCGGTAACTATGACGGCATCGCCATCCACGTCGTGACTCTTGGCAACACACCTGACCTGATTACCCACGACCTGAAGATGGAACCGCCCTTCTCTGATCGGCACCTGGATTTCAAGTCCTATCAGGACATGATGGGTGTGATTCCTTCCAAGGTGCCAGTGTTCATCACCAAAACCAATCCGCAGTCCCCGCCCGATGGAGCGTCATCGGGTTGGACCAACGGAAGCGCACCCAGTGAGTGGGTGCAGGCTGCCTATCGAGAGATATACCGGTGGAATCAGTCACACGCCGACCGGCAGATTCGTTGCCTGATCCTCTATCGGTGGGGGCCTGACGCGGTTGATGCCTCTGTGGGGGACATCCAGAAGCGGCCGGGTGTCGTCAAGGACTTCCGCCACGCGCTGGTGAATGACTACCGCTGGACCGTCCCGGTGCAGCCTGAGTACCGGGCTGCCTTCCTGACGCAGAACACGCCAGCTGCCTTCGTGGCCGGTGATACCATGAAAGTCCTCTTTCGCCTGCGCAACGATGGTACCGTGACGTGGGATCACGGCGGCGCTCATCCCTTCCGCCTGTGCTCCCGCTGGCTTGATGCCAACAATCGAGAGGTGTCGACAGCTGTTGAGTACCACAATGACCTGCCGACCGACGTGCGTCCGGGCAGTGAAGTGAAGCTGGTGGCCAGGACGATGACTCCCGACACGCCTGGCGACCACCGTTTGCGCTGGGAAATGGTGCACGAGGGGATAACATGGTTCACCG
>JAUVRU010000049.1 GCA_030597485.1 Anaerolineae bacterium | reverse complement strand
GTTGCCCCTATGAGCACCCGCTACCGGGCATTCGTACACATCGAAACCGACCGCATATGGGGTCAACACGACGACGATCCAGCCTGCCGCCTGCGCACCGACGAATGGCGTCCACCACAGACTGCCTTGGGCCAGTTCCGCGTGACGCTCGACCCATCCATCCCTCCAGGTACCTACCCGGTAATGATCGGGGTGTACCATCCCGACACATGGGAGCGGCTGGACATCGTCAGCGAGCGGGGACAGTCAGTTGGCTCTATTCTGGAACTGACCACCATAACCATCCACCCATAGCGCTGGTTGGGCGCGGAGGCCAGGCGGAAGTCCACAGGCGATTTCCCCTCCGGGCCAGGAGAGGATATACTGAGGTCACGATCAAGATGAAGAGAGGACACCCTGATGCCTGATCTGTCTATCATCCTACCCATCTACAACGAGGCTGAGAACATTCCCCTTTTGTATGATGAGCTGGTGCCTGTGCTGGAATCAATCGGGCGCTCTTTTGAGATTATCGCCGTGGACGACGGCAGCCGCGACAATAGCTTTGCCTTGCTGGCAGCGCTGCACGAACGTGATCCCCGGCTGGGTGTGGTCCGTCTGCGCCGCAACTTCGGCCAGACAGCCGCTTTCGCGGCCGGATTTGACCGCGCCACCGGCGCCACCATCCTCACCATGGACGCCGACCTGCAGAACTCTCCCGCCGACATTCCCGCCCTGTTGGAGAAGATCGACGAAGGGTACGACGTGGTCAGCGGCTGGCGTCAGAATCGCTGGAAGGAGGGTATCTCCACGTTTTTTACCCGCCGGATTCCGTCCGCCACAGCCAACTGGCTTATTTCCACAGTCACAGGTGTCCACCTGCACGATTATGGCTGCACTCTGAAAGCCTATTGCAGCGACGTGGTGCGGGAAATCAACCTCTACGGTGACCTGCACCGCTTCATCCCGGCTGTCGCCAGTCACTATGGCGTCAGCATTGCCGAAGTGCCCGTAAGTTATCGCCCCCGCAAGTTCGGCCAGAGCAAGTATGGCCTGGGCCGCACGGTGCGCGTCCTCCTGGATCTGTTGACTGTTCGCTTCTTGCTGAGCTACTCCACTCGGCCAATACACATCTTCGGCTTGATGGGATTTGTATCTATCTTCCTGGGAGCAATTATTGGCATCTATCTGACCGTCATCAAGTTTGCCTATGGCGCGTCCCTGGCAGAGCGTCCCTTGCTGCTGTTTGTCATCATGCTGGTGACGGTGGGCGTCCAATTAGTGATTATGGGGCTGTTGGGGGAACTTGTGGTGCGCACGTATTACGAGAGCCAGGACAAAACAATATACGCAGTACGAGAAGATTTGGTTAGCGAAGATCAAGGATGAGGGTTGGCACTCAGGTATCTCTAGTGTACATCTTGAGGTTATGCTGCACTGCGTAGGCAGCGGCTTCAGCCCGGTTGGAGACACCCAACTTGCTCAGAATATTGCTCACATAATTGCGCACTGTACCATCACCCAGGTACAGCGCCTCAGCAATCTCGCGATTGGTCTTGCCCTCAGCAATCAGAGACAACACGCGTATCTCTTGTTCGGTAAGATCAGCGAAGGCGGCCAATGCCTCTTTTCGGGTGGCCTCGCGCACCCTGGTCAGCACCCGGGAGGTGAGACTTGGGTCTAGCAGCGCTTCGCCGTGACTGACGGTCTCTATGGCGCGCACTAGATCGTCGCTGCCGATTTGTTTGAGTACATAACCGGCCGCACCGGCCGCGATGGCATCAAACAATAGCCCATCTTCCGCATACGATGTAAGCATGATCACTCTGGTGTCCGGGAGTTGATGGACGATTTGTCGGCAAGCATCTATGCCACTGCTCCCGGCAAGCCGGATATCCATCACTATCACATCTGGCTTGTTCTCAACCGCCCGGGTAACCGCCTCTCCCGCAGCGGCAGCCTCAGCGACCACGTACCAGCCTGGCTGTCGTTCCAAGAGACCCTTCAGACCCAAGCGAACTACTTCGTGGTCATCGACCACCATTATCCTCACAGCATTTTCCTCACAAGACAGGCATCACGCCCAATGCATCTGGCTCAACCTAGTACGGCACTTCCAGGTCGATAATCACCCCCCCACCAAGGTCACTGTCAATTGCCAACGTACCTCCCAGCAGGTTAACACGCTCGCGCATATTGCGCAATCCGTGTCCGTGTCCATCGTTGGACAAGAACGTGAAACCGATGCCATCGTCTGCAATGCGCAGATTCAAGCGATCTTCTCCCCACTGCAAGCGCACGTCCACGCGCTTGGCATGCGCGTGGCGGGCGGTATTGACAAATGCTTCCTGAGCGATGCGCAGAATATGCTGATGTTGGCCCGGGGTCAGCCTGTGAGGGTCTTTCCCCTCCATGACCACGTCAACGGTCAGCAACGCATTGATTCCCAGATCCCGTGCCAGCTGGGCGAGGTTCTGATCCAGGTGAATGGACTCGGCTTCGGGCTCGGCCCGCAGATCATAGATATATCGCCTGACCTCTTGGATCGTATCGTTCAACGATTGCATTACCTCAGCCAGCTTGGTCTTGGCCGCTGACGGCGAATCGTCCACCAGATAGCTGGCACTCTCCAGCACCAGTCCGGCAGCGTAGATGGATTGAATGGTGCCATCGTGCAACTCACGCCCAATCCGCTCTCGGTCGGCCATCAGCAGCCGGGTTCTGGCCGCCTCCTGCAGCGCTTGTCCCGTTTCTATCTGAAAGATCTCCGTTGCCCGAATCATGCTGTAGGCCAGGATCACCCCCAAGATCGACAGAAACACGTATATGGGGACCCCGATGTACCGTTCCACCAAATCCCGATTCGAGGCGTAGGCAAAGGGGAAAGGAGCGTTGGCCACGAAGACAATCTGCATGACGGCCAAGATAATCAACGAAAAGCTGGCTGTTCGCAGATGTCTCTCGATGGCCAGCAGGTTGCGGGGTCGGATCTCCTGCTGTACATGATGATGAAGCCCCAGTGCAGCCACAAACGCCGAGGGACCGGCCAGACAGAAATAAATGAGCGTTTCTCCCCCCCCCAAGAGAACCTGCTCAGAGGCCACTTCGAGCAGCCAACTCCCCACCAACGCTGCCTCCCACGCTACCAGCAGCGCCACAGGCAGCCAGGTAGCCCATCCTTGCGGGAGGCGGCTCGGCGTCAACAGCAGTAGGCCAAATCTCATAAGGGAAGCGAATGACAAAGCAAGCAGAGAGACCCGGACGAACTCCAGCGCGGAGATCTGGTGGGGAGACAGGTACCCCGCCTGAATGGGAATGAATATCTGCCCCCATTGGGCCAGACCGTTGGCAACGCCAAACACCGCCAGGAAGGGGAGGCACCTGACCAATGACAGACGGCTGTACCGCCGTGACTGGAGCGCGATGGCCAGCCCCATGGCGAAGAACACCTGGCCGTACACGAACATAAAGAAGAACTGGTTGGTCTCGAAGAACTGGTGCAGCCAATATACCATAAGGATGTCACCAAACGACGTTCAAAGAAGCCACTCCCCGGCCTGCGACACTACCTCCAAAAGCCCTCCTATGAAGCGTGCCACCTCGTCCGCCCCGTTGGCCCCCTGCCGTGATACTCTCGGCAAGGCCAGGAGGTCCGGCAGCAACGATATCCAACTTCCGTCTTCTATCTGGGCCTCGGTTATGGCCAATCCCGGCAACACATCCCCAATGTACCTAACCAGGGGCGCCGACTCGCGGAACTTGCGGCGCGCTACATAACCAAAAGGCACGCCGCTCCAGTATACCTCAGCTATGGTGCTATAACCCACTTTGCCAATAGCCGCATCACTGGCATTCACCAGGTCTGGGTGAAAGAAGTTCGAGTGGTGGGGCAAGAGCACCAGGTTGTCGTGAGTGTTGACCCGCCCATCGCCAAGTCCCTGTTTCCCATCAGCACCCGGCATAATCAAGCAAACCCCTGCCCGGTCCGCCAGGTTATGCAAAAACGGGTATCGCCAGGGAGTGCCCCCCATGGTAACCAGGACAGCCTTCGCCTGTTCCGGTATCCCTAGCGCTTGCCGAACCTGGCGGCGGGATGTTCTGGATCTTCGACTGACCGGTGCTGTCGTCAGATCAGCAGGTCGCTGCCGGCAAATGGGTTCTGTTTGGATGTGATAATCGGCTGCGTTGAATATCTCCGCCAGATACGAAACATGTCGCTTCATGCGACCGTCATCCGAAACATACTCTTCATATATCCAGTCCCACGTGAAGTTCTCAATCAACACTGAAGGGATGCCGACTTCCCGGGCCACCACGATTCCCATCGGCGCGATGTCACACAGGACTAATTGGCAATCAAGCCGGTTCAACCACCTGGCCAGCTGCTTGATCTTGGCACCATCGAAGGGGAGAAACGTATCCAGGCGGCGCACTGTTTCAGGAACATCCTCGACCAGTGCTGTTTTCTGCGCCAATCCGATGTCTGTCAACAACCGGTGATACCCGAACGACTCGCCGAGTGAGCTCTCGAAGAACCAGGCAGGCACCTGGGTGAATATCTCAAACCGGATTGAGGCATCCAGTTCAAGCAACGCTGCCATCACGGCTGCGGCCCGCGATGCGTGCCCGTAGCCATGGGGGGTGACAAAGTACGCGATCCGGCGCGTTTCTGTCTGGGGGCTTGCTCCTGACATTCTCCTGTCTCACCCATCTTGCCAGTGAATTCCCAGCATGCGGCTAATCTTGACAACAGTGAGGCGATTGCGGCAGTAGTGGGCCATTTGCATAGCCGTCGCCACCTCATCGTGGCTCAGGCCAAGATCTGCAGCGTCGGTCAGTGCGCCAGCCGTTTTCAGCATACTGGTGAGTTCTTCTGCGCTGGGAACAGCCGCCGCGACCTCTTGAATGTGCGACCAACTATCAACGATTCTCTGCTTGAGCGAATCGTACGTGTGCCCCGACATATCCAGGAACGGGGCCTGTTCCCCTATCAGTGTCTCAGCAATGGGCCCATACGCCGCTCTGATACGCCTAAGCTCCTGCTCACGGTCGGGCAATGCTGCGTGATCCAGGCGGTCCGTTGCTTGCCGCTGCGACATCTGCCTGATTTGATCGTAGTAGCGGGCAACAAGGATGCAGGCCACGCCCACTTTTTCCCCGTGAAGAATGGCTGGCCTGTTCTCCCACAAGAGCTTCATTTCCCAATAATGGGAGACGTGATGCTCCGCCCCAGAAGCGGGATTGGTATTGCCGAAATCCAACATGCAGAAGCCAGACTCAATCAGTCCGTCCATAAGACACCGAATCCCCTGCTCGGAGGCCTGGCCTATCCCCCCAGCATGGCTGGCACACGCTTGCGCAGCCTGCCGGGCCCGGTGAGCGATAGCCGCGTCATATGGCTCATCCCACAACAGATTCCCCAGCCTCCAATCAGCTATGGAGGTGAACTTGCCCACTATGTCCCCAAAGCCAGACGCAATCAAACGGTGAGGAGCGGCACACAAGGTGGGCACGTCGGCAAAGACCGCCACCGGCGGCTGGGTAACGATCGTCTGCTTCAAACGGGCAATGACCAGCGGCGCGCCAATGGAGGTGAACCCATCAACAGAGGGCGCCGTAGGCACTGAAATGAACGGGGCTTGGGTCCGATGGCTGACAAAGCGAGTGATGTCGGTGATGGTTCCTGAGCCGACCGCGATGTAGACGCGATCTTTCTCGTCTGCCTGTAGCAACACCTGCACGATATAGTGCTCGTCGGCAATGATCTCCTCACCAGTCAGCACAATGGTGTTGACGTCGAATTCATGCTCCCCTAGCGCGTGCTCAACAGACTCGCCCAGCGCGGCATACGTGTTCTGGTCCGCAACCAGCGTAAGCTGATTCATCTGGTTGTCTCTACAGTACCGCACCAGACTGGATATGGCCGCATTTCCGATATGGACGGGCAATCTGGGTTCCATGCGTTCATCCTTACTGATCCATTCTACCACGAGACAGAGTCGCCGACAATTGACACCCGTATGGATCGGAATAGAATAGCCATATTATGGCTACGACTACACTGGTGGATGGTTTTGTGCTTGATCTGGACGGAACAGTTTACCTGGGAGAGTCCGCCCTGCCGGGAGCCGTTGAAGGTATCCGTGACCTGCGCAACCGGAACAAACGGGTGGTCTTCGTCAGCAATAAGCCGCTGGAACCCCGCCAGGCCTATGCCCGCAAGCTGACACGGCTGGGGATTCCGACACACCCGAATGAGGTGATCACATCCGCTTTTGTTCTGGGCCGGCACCTGGCACGCACGGAGCCGCACCTGCGGCTATACGTGATCGGGGAACCTACTCTGGTGGCAGAATTGCGAGGACACGGTCTGACAGTGCTGGACGAGTTCGGGGAACAAGACCCCCGGCAGGTGATAGATGCCACCGGTATCGACGCCGTGGTGGTGGCGTTCGACCGCACCTTGGACTACCGTAAACTGAACACTGCCTACCAGGCGCTTCGCAGAGGCGCTCGCTTCCTGGCAACCAATGCGGACAAAGCGTGCCCAATGCCAAACGGCGAGATTCCCGATGCCGGCGCCACCATTGCTGCCCTGGAGCACATCACTGGTCGCTCAGTGGAGTTGGTAGCGGGCAAGCCGTCACCTTTGATCACGCAGGTGGCCATCGAACAGATGGATCTGCCGCCTGAACGCTGCATGATGGTAGGAGACCGGCTTGAGACCGATATCCGAATGGGACAGAAAGCTGGCATGATAACCGCTGTTGTGCTGACTGGCGTTTCCACCCGGGACGACGTCGCCCGTATGGACTCGCCGCCGGATTTCGTCATCGAAAATGTGGGAGATCTGCCGGGGCTGATCAGGTAAGTACAGCCACGACCATTACCCCGCGCCCAACGCGGGGGAGCCCCCTTCTGGTACACCAGCACCCATCCCCGGCGATCCTAATCCACAAGGCGATACTTCACCAAGGTCCACAGCGCCTTGAAGCCGTCACACCAGGTGATTTCTTTCCCTTCCTCAAACTCGCGTCCAGTGTACGTGATAGGCACCTCGTAGATGCGGTATCCTCGCTTGAGCACCTTGGCCGTCACCTCTGGCTCGAACTCAAAGCCTCGGGAGCGCAGCGGAATACCCCGAATCACCTCTGTCCGAAAGCACTTGTAGCCTGTTTCCATATCGGTGATGATGGTATCGTAGAGAATGTTGGTCACCAATGTCAGGAACTGATTGCCTAGCATGTGGGAAAAGAACATGGCCTTGGTGGGTCCGCCCCGAAAGCGAGAACCGTACACGATGTCGGCACGCCCTTCGAGAATCGGCTGCAACAGCAACTTGAAATCGCGGGGGTCATATTCCAGGTCAGCATCCTGGATCACCAGACAGTCACCGGTCGCATGTTGAAATCCGGTGCGAACCGCGGCCCCTTTCCCCAGGTTGCGTTCGTGGTAGAACCCGCGCACGTTTCCGACCGACGCTTCCTCCTCCACAATCTGGCGGGAGCCGTCCTCAGAACCATCGTCTACCACGATGATCTCCTTCTCCACGTGCATCGTCCCGCCCTGGTTGCTGTAGGGACCGAAATCCACCGGCACCACCACGTCTGTGGATCTCACCCGTCGTATCATCTCGCGCACGGTGGCCTTCTCGTTGTAGACAGGAATTATGACGGACAGAAGCACTGGATCGTCTCCCAAATGGATACTGGGGCTAAATGGAGAAGTGAACCGGACACCGAGTGAGTCTCCCGGCGACTATGCCGGGCGACTGTTATCACCAGCCAACATCAGCCTGATAACTATAGTTTGCTGGCTCATTGGTGAATCGAGTAATCCCGCTGATCACCAGTACCACCCGATCCACAGTATCTCCCAGGCCAGTGACAGTGATCTGCCCCCGGTTGGCCTGGTCTAACATCATAGGTCGCACTTGAAGACTGTCCCCTACCTCGACGGCCTGAACCAGGAACCTCTGGGGCAGGATGTTGTTGATGCGGGCGAATCCGGCTGCCTGCCAACCACTATCACCAGCCTCTGCATCATCCCAATAGCCAATCTCGGGAACGGCAAAATCATCCAACAACAACCCAACACGATTGACCGCATCATCTGTAATGTATTCGAAGCGAATCACCACCTTGTGCCCGGCGTACGGCGTCAGGTCCACCTGCTCATGGACCCATTGGGGCGCACCCCCGCCGCCCGAGACGCCGGTCCAGGAATGGCCAAAACTGTTGCCGCTCTCGTTCTCAGTTGTCGTGTACAGGCCCGGCAATATGCTCCAGGTCACGCCACCGTCGGTGGAAGCCTCCACGTAGGCAAAATCCCATCCCCGCTCAATATCGTACCACGCCCAAAACTGAAGGGTTGCCTGACCCACGCCTGATAGGTCAAAGGTCTGGGTAAGCATCATGTCCGAATCGTCACCACGGTTGGACCACCACTGATAGCTGCCACTGTGCGGCTCGTTGGGCGCGACCTTCACCTGGGTGGTCCCGGTGAACACAATCGTTATCTCCCCCTGACCAACAAACTCCACGTAGTCGGCCGCATATTGGTTGACCGTGCTCTGCCGCCCTACCGCATACGAGTCGTGCTGTGCATCGAGCGTCAGGGGATCGACGGCCACGTCACGATAGCCCCATCGGCCCTTTCCCACCTCCGGATCATCCAGGTAATTGGCTATCACCCAATCTGCAAAAACGTCGTCAAAGCAGCGCGGCCGCGCCGCACCCTCCAGCACCGCATTGAACCCCCCAGCCCCATTGGCTGGGTGAGCAACCACCTGGCGCATAATATCTTCGCCAAATTGTTCGAGGAAGTAACTCATAAACAGAAAACTGGCGCCGTAATGCGCGAGAGACTCACCGGCTGAGTCTCCCCAGGCATTGAGCTGGGTATCCGGCCAACGAGCAAAGGAATACGCAACGCCACCCGTGTCGTACCCGTTGAGCACCATGGCCGGTTCCGACAAGCCCTCGTTGACCCAGGTCTCTTCGTTAGTCTCGTTGTACGAATGGATCATGGGCTGGCACTCGTGCG